>WHTS01000106.1 GCA_009377585.1 Betaproteobacteria bacterium | reverse complement strand
TATGTACGAACGAGAAGGCTTCCGAGGCTATCTGGACCGGCTGCGCAGCCGCAACCAGTTGCTCGACCTGCACGAGCCGGTGGACAGCCGGCACATCGCGACCCTGGTCGACCAGAGCGACAAGGCGCTCCTGTTCCACCGGGTGATCGGCTACGACATGCCGGTGGTGTCGGGGCTCATCCGCTCCAGCGAGCGCATGGCAATCGGTATGGGCGTGGAGCGCTACGCGGACATCGAGCAGGTGCTCACGCGCGCGCTTGCCTCGCCCATCCAGCCGAAATACGTCGAGACCAGCCGGGCTCGCGAAGTGACCCGGGTCGGCGACGAGGTGGATTTGTTCGATCTGCCAGTGCCGATGTCCTCGGTGCTCGACGGCGGGCCCGTCATCACCGCCGGCGTCACCATCGTGCGCGACGGGCAGGGCGCGCTCAACGCCGGCATCTATCGCTACATCCTCAAGGAGCGCAACCTCACCGGCATCGATATCGTCACGCCGAACAACCTGCGCGCGCTGGCGTGGAAGGCCTGCGAGGAACAGCGGCCCTTGCCGATCTCGATCTCCATCGGCACGCACCCGTTCGAATTCATGGCCTCCGGCTACCGCGCGCCGATGGGCGTCGACGAGATCTCGATCGCGGGGGGCATGCGCGGCGCGCCGGTGGAGCTGGCGATGTGCGAGACGATCGACGTGCCGCATATCGCGGATGCCGAGATCGTGCTCGAGGCCGAGATCCTGCCCACGGGCTGGAAGTGGCCCGAAGGCCGTTTCGGCGAATTCACCTGGCTCATGGGTGCGCTGCACTGGAATCCGCTGGTGCGGGTGAAGGCGATTTCGCATCGCCGCGACCCGATCTACTACAACCTGCACATGCCGTGGGAAGTCGCCTGGCTCATGATCCCGACGCGCTGGGCGCAGCTTCGCACCGCGCTCAAGGCCGCCGGCATCCAGGTGAAGGACATCAATGTCACGCTGGGCGGCATCGGTGCCTGGCACGTGGTGATGTCGATCAGGAAATCCGCCGGTGAAGGCAAGAACGCGCTGCTCGCAGCACTGTCGGTGAGCGACATCAAGCACGCGGTCGTGGTGGACGATGACATCGACGTGTTCAATCCGATCGACGTCGAGTGGGCGATCGCGACTCGCGTTCAGGGCGACCGCGACGTGTTCGTGATCTCGGGCGCGCGCGTCAAGCCGCTCGATCCGAGCCTGCCCGTCATGCCGGCCGGCGTCGTGCCGACCGGCGCGAAGGTCGGGATCGATGCAACGATTCCGGAGAACATCCCGCACGAACGCTACGAGCGCATCAGCTACGCCTATGCGGACAAGGTGAAGCTCGGCGCCTACAAGCTCGATGCTAGTGCGGTCCAGGCCGGCGACAGGAAGCCCAAGGCCGACGAGATCGCGCGCCTTGCCGAGCGGATCCTGGCGATGATCGGCGACAAACCGCTGTATTACGCGCAGCTCATCGACGCCTTTCCCGACGTGCCGCTGCAGGCGATCACGCGCGCCTTCGGCGAGCTGCACGCCGCCGAGAAATTGTGGCAGGACAAGGACGGCCGCATGTGCGTGCGCGGCTCTGCGTTCGCGGCGAAGCCGCCGGGATAGCCCAACCTTCACAGTTGAGTTCTGGAACGCGGGCGGCGCGATTGCTGCACACTCACGCAAACCGGGAGGGCAGCCGGATGACGAGCGGTCAGCATTGGGTCGGCACCTGGACGGCGGCACCGGCGCCGGCCGAGGGCATCGTCGGCTTCAACAACCAAACCCTGCGCATGAACCCCCGCGCCAGCATCGGCGGCGAGCGGCTGCGTGTGCGCATCTCGAACGCCTACGGCAACCGCCCGCTGGCGATCGGCGGCGCCCGCGTCGCGTTGCGCGACAAGGGCCCCGACATCGTGCTCGGTACGGACCGCAAGCTGACCTTCGGCGGCAGCGACGGCACCGCGATCGCCGCCGGGGCCGTCGCGTTCAGCGACCCGGTCGATCTGCCGGTCAAGCCGCTCGCCGATCTCGCGGTCAGCCTTCATCTGCCCGGCGAGGTGCTGGCGAATTTCGCGATCACCGGGCGCTATGCGCGGCAGACCAACTACGTCTCGCCGCCCGGCGACTACACGCGCGAGACCGTGATGCCGGTGGGTAATCTGACCGACCAGTGGGTTTTCCTGTGCGGCATCGATGTGCTGGCGCCGGCCGAAGCCGGCGGCGTGGTCGCGCTCGGCGACTCACTCACCGACGGCAACATCTCGACGATCGACGCGTTCTGCCGCTGGCCCGATCAGTTGGCGCGCCGCCTCGTCCAACGCGGCGGCCGACCGGTCGGGGTCATGAACAACGGTCTCGGCGGCAACCGCATCCTGCACGATCTGCGCGGCGACAGCGGCCTCAGGCGCTTCGACCGCGACGTGCTGAGCCAGCCCGGCGTCACGCATGTCATCGTGATGCTCGGCACCAACGATTTGCGCAATCGCTGGGCCAAGCCCGAGGAGGAAGTCACCGGCGAGCAGATGATCGCCGGGCTGCAGCAGATGGCGGTGCGGGCACACAGCCGCGGCCTCAAGATCATCGGCGCGACCTTGACCCCGTTTGGCAACGAGACCTACATGGCCAATGCCTGGAACCCGACGCGCGAGAAGCACCGGGTGACGGTCAACGCCTGGATCAGAGAGAGCAGCGCCTTCGATGGCGTGGCCGATTTCGACGCGGCGCTGCGCGACTCCGAGCTCCCGACGCAAATGCGCGCGTTAGACGATTGCGGCGACGGTCTGCACCCGTCGGACAGCGGCTACTGCAAATTGGGCGACGCGATCGATCTTGCGTTGCTGGACTGAGAACGTTCACCAGGAAAATACGATGGCCGCCCCGCGTAGCCGTCATGCGCACCGATAGGCCGATCGCGGTGCCACTGCGTTGCGCGCTCGCGGTGGGCTTTCGGATTGCCGTATCGACCGGGCAACGACGCAATTCGACGGAACGTCGAAAAAGTCATTTTGGGATTTGTCGAAGCTTTTCACCTAGCGTGGCGGCGGAAAGCTCGCCGATGCGTCTGCTGACCAGGCTGCCTTTGGCGTCGAAGAACAGCGTCGTGGGATAGCCCTGCTGCTGGAACGCCGCGCTCGCCTGGCGCAACTCATCGATGAGCACGTTCTGCAGCGGGAGACCTTGGGCCTGCAGCCACCTGCTCACTTCGACCGGATCTTCGCCTTGGTTGAGAAAGACGAAGTGGATGTCCTGGGGCGTCAAGACGGCCGCGCCAATTACGAACACCGCCGTACCGATTGCCAGCGCCCATCGCAACGGCTTGCCGACAGCCGGGTCTCGCCTTTGGCGTGCAGCGCATAAAGCCATGCGGCCATCAAGCCGAAGGCCGCATTCCAACCGCCATCCCGATACGCCGCCGCCGATATCCACCTTTTCATGCGGCGGCTTCGGATCGAGCTCCCACGCCCACATGACCAGTGCGGCGATGGCAACCACCCCGCACGCCAAGGGATGCAGCGACCAGCTTGAACGTCGGCAGAAGGAAAGAACGCGGCCGTGAACCAGGCGCCTATGAGCGGCGACCACCCGGGCATCGGCATGCGCATGACTTATTGCGGCTTGGCATCCATCGCGCATGAGCAGGGCCAGTATCCCGGCGAGCATGAAGAACAGCAGTGCGGCTCCGACGTAGAACACGCCGATAGAGTTGTTGTTGATGACCGTGATGAAGCGCAGGCCCTTTCGGAGGATCGCATAGCTGCTTGAGTTGTGCGAACTCCTCCGGGGGCCGTGGCACGGCGTTCGGCAGCTCGCTCATCGCAGTGTCCAAAGTACGACTATGCCGGCAAAGTAGACGCCAAGCACGGCGAGCGAGTCGTAGCCCATGCGCGCAACCGTGCGGTCGCGCCGCTCCAGCATTCCGACCAGGTACAGGCTGGTCAGTACGATGGCGAGCAGCGCGCCGAAGCCGGCGAAGGGACCGACTTCACGGAGCACCGGCGGGCCGTCGTAGAGCAGGTCCACAGCGAAGAGTATGGTCACGTTGAACAGGTTCGTGCCGAACACGTCGGCAACCGCCATCTCATAGCGTTTGAGCCGCACAGCCGCGAGCACCGTGCTCAGTTCGGGAAGCGAGGTGGAGGCGGCAAGCAGGACGGCTCCCACGAAGCTCGTCCCCAGGCCGGTCTGTTCAGCAATGGCTTCACCCGTCTTGGCGAGGAAGAAGCCCGCGGCCAGTACGACGGCTGCCGCTACTGTGGTTTTCCCCGCAAGCTTTCCAAGCGGGTCGTGCTGATCGGCAGCCGCGGGTGACGACTGCTCGTGCACCCGTCCCACCGGCTTCCATGCGCGTTGACTATGGGACTTGGCAATGACCCAGACGGAGCATCCGTATGCGCACAGCAGCAGCCAGGTCCAGGCGCTCGCGCCGAAAAGCGGCACGTCGATGCTCATCGTCGCACCCACCACGAGAGCGAGCAGCAGAATGCCGAGCACGCCCTGAAGGAGCACGCCTGGAGAAGCGAGCACGGAGGTGATGGCATCGCGACCGATCGCCGCATCGGCGAGCGCGATGATGACGACGTTGATTGCGGCGCTGCCCAGGAGGTCGTTGACCGACAGTGCCGGATGGCCTGCGAGCGAGGCGGTGGAAGCGACCGCCATCTCGGGCAGCGAGGTGACACCGCCGAGCAACAGGATTCCGAGCAGCTCGCGACCGATTCCGGTTTTTTCGGCGATGGAATCGGCATATCGGGCGATACGCGTGCCCGCAATCCACACGGCGGCGGCTGCGGCGGCGAATATCCCGAAATTGGATGCGAGCGAGAAGTCTTCGAACATCGGTGGCTACTTCAGGCTCGCGAGGTAAACGGCAAGTGCCCTCAGCTCGATGCCGTCGAAATCTTCGGCCGATCAGCCGCGATGCGAAGCCGGTTCGTCCTGCCCGGAATCATGTCGACCTTGCCGGCCAGGGCCGGTATCCAGAAACTGTGAATGACGTTCTGTGACTTCAGCACGATCTCCACCGCCCGGCCGGACGGGATGTGGTTGCAGGTCGAAATGAGCTACAACCCGCTGGGGGGCGCGGCGGGTCACGCCGTGGCGTCGCTGTTTGGGACCGACCCGGGCGCAGAGATGGACGATGACCTGATGCGCCTGAAAGCCTTTTTCGAAACCGGCAAGCCGGCACGCGATGCTGCTCGTATACTCGCCTGAAGGCTTGGCAGCGCACCCGAGCTGAGGTGCGCTGCAGGAACCCGTCAAAGAGGGGTGCGCGGTATTCTCGCTGAGACTTAGGTCCGTTCTGCGCTCTGCGAGTGAGCTCCGCCTGGCCGCGAGACGCCGGTGACGGCCTTCCCGGCGGCGCCGCGCCCCTCGACCATCGCGATATCGCCTAGCGAGACGATTCCGACCAGTCGCTTGTCTCTGCTCACCACGGGCAGGCGGCGCACACGAATGTCGCCCATGTTCGATGCGACCTTTGCCAGATCCTCGTCCTCGAAACAGTACTTGACGTCCCTGGTCATCACGTCGCGCACCGGTGTGTCGGGGCCCTTGTGTTCAGCGACCGCTCGCACCGCGATATCGCGGTCCGTGATCATGCCGACCAGGCAGTCGTTTTCGCCGACAGGTAGCGAGCCGGCGTCCAGTGCGGCCATTGCTTTCGCGGCGTCGCAAATCGTTTGATCGGGACTCGCGATACGAACGTCCGTGCTCATGGCTTCGCTGACTTTCATGACTGTCTCCTCGAAAAAGTAGCTGTTGGTTGCAACGCTTGCCCTGTCCGGGCTTTCAGGCGCGGGCTGCGCTGGCTGCTGACGTGAACGCGCTATGCGCCGAGAGCTGCAATGCACGGTCCCGCACGAAACCAGACATCACCCAATCGGACGAACTGATGTCGCGATCCGGCGGAACGAACGGTCCCGCACGGGCTTACCGCCGTACGCGACATCCGCGGTTGCAACCTTCGGCTACGGGGCAGCCAGTCAGGCATAATTGCGCAGCCAAATTCGATGGTGCTGCGTTTCGCATCGAGCGAATCCGCCTTGCCTCCCAAGCTCGCGACCAGTGTTCGATCTTCGCCCGCTCCAGCCTCCGGCACGCGGGCGGACAGCGACTTCGCCGAGCGCGTGATCGACTGGCAAAGGCGCCACGGGCGGCATGATCTTCCCTGGCAGCAAAGCCGCGACCCGTATGCCGTCTGGGTTTCCGAGATCATGCTGCAGCAGACCCAGGTCGCGACCGTCATCCCGTATTTCCGGCGCTTCATGGCCTCGTTTCCGGATGTGAGCGTCCTGGCCCACGCCGAGCCCGACGCGGTGATGAAGCATTGGAGCGGGCTCGGCTATTACTCCAGGGCGCGCAACCTGCACGCCGCGGCGCAACTGCTGGTCTCCCGATTCGACGCGAAGTTTCCGCGCGATCCGCACACAATCGCCGCGTTGCCTGGCATCGGCCGTTCGACCGCGGGCGCGATCGCCGCACTTTCGTTCGGCGTGCCGGGCGCGATCCTCGACGGCAACGTCAAGCGCGTGCTGTGCCGTGTATTCGGCATCGAAGGCGATCCGGGCTCCAGCGCCACGCTGCGCGCGCTGTGGTCGCTTGCCGAGCGCCTTGTGCCGGCGCGCGAGGTGGAGGCGTACACGCAAGGGGTCATGGATCTCGGCGCGATGCTATGCCTGCGTCGTGCGCCGAAGTGCGACCTCTGCCCCGTGCATGCGGCGTGTGTCGCCAGAAGCCAGGGGCGGATCGGCGAGCTGCCCAGGGCACGCGTGCGGCGGCCGCGCCCCGAGCGCAGCGTCGCCATGCTGGTGCTGCATCACGCGGCCCGCGTGCTGCTGCAAAAACGTCCACCTGCGGGCATCTGGGGCGGTTTGTGGTGCTTTCCGGAGGCCGAGCTCGACGACGATCCGGCAGCCGTCTGCATGCAACGCTTCGGCGCCCGCGGTGTGCAGATTGCATCCTTGCCGACTCTGGAGCATGGCTTCACGCATTTCCGCCTGCGCATTCATCCGGTGCGCGTCGAGATCGCCGAGCTGTCGGATCAGGCCGCGGAACCGGGCACGGTATGGCTCGCGCTCGAGGAAGCGCGCACGGCCGCGATCCCGACTCCGGTGCGCAAGCTCCTGGAGGGCGCATGACGCGCACCGTGCGCACCGTACTAAGCTTCGGGCTGATCGTGCTCGCGTTGTGGTTCTACAACACGGTGCGCCCGGTGCCGCAACCGCCCGGCATCCTCGCACCGGATGCGCCGCAGATCGAGCCCGTGGCCGGCAAGCCAGAAGTATTCGAGCGCAACCAGCACGTCCTGACCGCGCTTGCGCGCTTCAGCGGGCAAGCGCGCGTGCTGTCGGTGGACCGCTACGGCGACCGCGTATCCAAGGTTGCGCCGCTGGACGTCGCGCTCGGCTGGGGACCCATGTCGGATTCCACCACCCTGAAGGTGGTCGACGTGGCGCAGACCGAACGCGGTGTGGTGTTCCAGTCGTTCGATCCGAAACTGCCGGACGAGCAGGTAAGGGACTACGTGCTCAACCTGCACGTCGTCGCCGCCGACCCCGAGCTCGAGAAGCGCCTGGGCGAGCTGCGAAGGGGCAACGTGGTGCGCATGGAAGGCTGGCTGGTTGAAGCGGTCGCGGGCGAGGGTTGGCGTTGGCGTGGCAAGGCGCGGGAGGCTGCACCGAAGATGCCGGGAGCGCTCCTGTGGCTGGAGAAGCTGGAAGTGAGCTAACCCAACTGTGAGCTAACCCAACTGGCGCGGTTGGGCCAAGCCGCTACCACAGGCGCACGTCGACGCCTTGTTTGCGCAGCCGCTCGGTACGCTCCTGCAGGTAGCGCTGAAAGCTCGGCTGCGAGCGGTAGACGCCGCTCGCGACATAGTCGAGCGCGCTTTGCAGGTGATGCGCGCGCACATAGCCTTCCACGCGCAGCACTTCGCGACCGGCACTGTCGAACAGGAGCACCGAGGGCGTGTACGCGACCTGCAGCGCGCGCGCCAGGCCCGCCTCGGTGGTACGCTTTCCATCCGGACCGGTCAGCGGCGTGCTTCCGAACAGATCGATGCGCGCCACGTCGAACGCGCGCAGCACGCGCCGCGTCTCCTCCGAGTTGAGCGCGCCCCCGTGCATCTCGTCGCACGCCTGACAGGCCACTTGCTCGACCAACAGCGCGAGCGGTTTGGTCTTGCCTGAGCGCGCGAGATCGAGCGGCGGCCGCAGAAAGAACGGCTGGTCGTTCAACGTACCGCTCGCCGGCTCCTTCACGGCGCTGCGCATGTAGTCGGCGAAGGTGGACCGATGCTCCATGCGCCCGATCACGTAGTCGATGGCGGCCCGGAAGCGATGCGGCGGGTAGTAGCCGTTGATGCGCGCAATGACGCGCGCCGACTCGTCGAAAAAAAGCAGCGTGGGCGTGAACTGGACCTTCAGGCGCGCCGCCAGCGCCTTCTCGGTGACGACGCTGCCATCCAGCCAGGTCACTTCGCGATCGCCCCATATGTTGAAAGCAATCGGGTAAAGATGCTTCTCCACGCGTTCGGCGATGTCCTTCTGCCGCAGGTTGTCCTGCATGAGACGCCGGCAATACGGACATCCGTCCTGCCCGAAGTAGAGCATCAGGCGTTTGCCTTCGCGCGCGGCATCGCGGGCGTCGGCCCGGATGTCGAGGAATGTTTCCCGGAAAACCGGCGGTAGCTCGATCGCGTGCGGCGAGGGCTCGGCGGCGCGCAGCGGCCCCGCGAGCAGCAACGCGAGCGCCAGCAGTGCGAGCGCCAGCAGGGCGGCGGCTGGCTTCACGAGGGCGAATGGGCGCCGGCCCGGACCAGCAAGTCGTGCAGAATCTCGAGCCGTTGTCCGGCAGGGATTTCCAGCAGCTGCTGTTTGAGCGAGGCATCCAGCGGCAGAATCTCCGCCAGCCGGTAGCTGACCCAGGCGGCATCGTCGAGCGCGATCGGCTGCGGAAAGCGATCGGCGCCGAACTGCTCGATCGCGCTGGCCAGTACGCTCGCGCAGAGCGCGTCGGGTGCTTCCCCGGACGGCTCGGCGGGCAGCAGCTCCGCTTCGCATACGATCAGGCCGAGCGCATCCACTTCGCTCGCAACGATGCGAAAGCGCTGCTCTCCGATGGCCGCAAGCTCGAACAGATTCGGGTGCGGCAATTCCCACTGCGCGATGTGCGCGGTGCAGCCTACCGAGGCGGTCAGCGCGGGATCGCCGACCTCGTTGCCTTCGCGGATCAGGCACACCCCGAACGGCGTGCCGTCGCGCAGGCACGCCTTGGTCATTTCCACGTACCTGGGCTCGAACACCTTCAGTGCCAGCGAGGCGCCGGGAAAAAGCACGGTGTTGAGCGCGAACACGGGCAGTCGTTGCTTGGCAATGGAATCCATCATCACGCCTCCAGCAGTTCGCGGTGACGCACCAGCACCTTGATCTGCGGTTCGAAGTACCGCGCCAGCTCCTCCACCAGGTAGACCGAGCGGTGCTGCCCGCCCGTGCACCCGATCGCCACGGTGAGATAGCTGCGGTTGTCGCGCACGAACGAGGGCAGCCAGTTCTCGAGGAAGCCGCGGATGTCCGAGAGCATCAGGCGCACCGACGCTTCGGAGGAGAGGAACTCGATCACCGGTGCATCGCGGCCGTTCAGCGGCCGCAGCTTCGGATCGTAGAAGGGATTGGGCAGGCTGCGCACGTCGAACACCATGTCGGCATCGAGCGGGAGCCCGTTCTTGAATGCGAACGACTGGAACAGGAGCGTGAGCCCCGAGCGCTCGATGTTGACGAAATCGCGGATCCAGGCACGAAGCTGCGCCGGGCGCAGATCGCTCGTATCGATGTGGTGTGCGAGCGCCGCGATCTCGACCAGAAGCTCGCGTTCGCGCGCGATCGACTCCGGCAGCGTCAGCTCGCCGTCCGATAGCGGGTGGCGGCGGCGCGTTTCGGAATAGCGCTTGACCAGCGTATCGGTGCTTGCCTCCAGGTACATGAGCTGCACCTCGATCCCGCTGTGGCGCAGCACCAGGAGATGCTGGGGCAATAGCGGCAGCGTCTCGACACTGCGCACGTCGATGCTGATGGCGACGTGGACGTGGTTCGAGTGGCGCAGGTAGTCGACCACCTCGGGCAGCAGCTTGGCGGGCAGGTTGTCGACGCAGTAGTAGCCGAGGTCCTCGAGCGCGTTCAACGCGATGCTCTTGCCCGAGCCGGCCATGCCGGTGAGCAACAGCAGCTGCATCGGCGTTGCACGCTCGGCCAAGGTCAGTCCTGCTCCGGTTGCCCCGCGCGCATGTGCCGTTCGTGGCGCGCGACGAATTCCCGCGTGCTGTCGATGCCTCTGAGCTGCAGCACGTAGTTGCGCACGGCCGCTTCCACCAGCACGGCGAGGTTGCGCCCGGCCGCGACCGGGATCGTCACCTTGCGCACCTCCACCCCGAGCACGTTCTGGCTGCTCGCGGCGAGCGGCAGGCGCTCCAGACGCACCGCGTCCGGGCCGGCGGGCTTTTCCAGGTGCACGATGAGCTTGAGATTCATGCGCGGGCGCACCGAGGTCTCGCCGAATATCGTGCGGATGTCCAGCACGCCCAAGCCCCGCACCTCCAGGAAGTCCTTGAGCAGCTCCGGGCAGCGACCCTCGAGCGTTTCCGGCGCCGTGCGGTACAGCTCCACGACGTCGTCGGCCACCAACCCGCTGCCGCGCGAGATCAGCTCGAGGCCCAGCTCGCTCTTGCCCACGCCCGACTCGCCGGTGATCAGCACGCCCATGCCCAGGACATCGAGAAACACCCCGTGCAGCGCGGTCGATTCGGCCAGCGCCCGCGCCAGGTAATAGCGCAGCAGCCACATGAGGTGGACGCTTCTGAGCGGCGAGACGAACAGCGGCGTGTCGTGCGCTTCGGCCATCGCGCACAGCGCGGGCGGCGCCGATTCGCCGCCGGTGACGATGATGCAGAACATGTCGGTGGCGGCCAGCTCGGCCAGCGCCTTGTCGCGCGCCGCGGGCGCGAGCCCTTCGAGGTAGCCGATCTCGGTCCGGCCCAGGACCTGGATCCAGTTCGGGTGGATCAGGTTCAGGTGCCCGATCAGCCCTTCGGGTGAGCTCGATACCCGTTCGGGTGCGATCTTATGCACGCCGCCGGCGCGCCCGGCTACCCATTCGAGCTCGAGCTTCTCGCGATTGTCCTCAAACAGCTGGGCTGCGCTGAGGTGCGACATGAGGAGCCCACTCGCTGATCAGCCGGTGGATGCCGGCCGCGTCGTTCTCCGTCAGCAGCTTTTCGCGCAGCGACTTGTCGCTGAACATCTGCGCCAGCTCGGAGAGAATTTGCAGGTGCATGTCGGTTGCCTTCTCGGGCACCAGCAGCACGAAGATGAGGCTCACCGGCTGGCCGTCGGGCGAATCGAACGCGATGGCTTGACGCAGCCGCACCAGCGCGCCGACCGCCTCCTTCAGGCCTTTGATGCGTCCATGCGGGATGGCGATGCCCTGGCCCAGCCCGGTGGAACCGAGCTTTTCGCGCGCGAACAGGCTGTCGAACACCTGGCTGCGGGCGATCTGGTTGTTGTTCTCGAACAGCAGCCCGGCCTGCTCGAATACCCGCTTCTTGCTGGCCACATCCAGGTCCAGCACCACGTTGGGCTCCGGCAATAGCTTGGAGATCAGGTTCATGCTGCCGATAACGTTTGTGGGGAAGTGTCTAGGTTGGAAACAAGCGCGGGCGGCACGATATTCCATCCGCCCCCGCGGTTACTCCTGGGCCGAATGTTTCAGTCCGCCGTTGGCGCGGCCTTCCGAGCGCTTTTCCTTGTGCTTCACGATCTGCCGGTCGAGCTTGTCGACCAGGGCGTCGATGGCCGCGTACATGTCCGGGTCCTGGCTCTCGGCGAACAGATCCTTGCCGCGGACATGGATGCTCGCTTCGGCGCAGCGCTGTTCGCGTTCCACCGAGAGGATGACGTTCACGTCGATCACGTCGTCGAAGTGGCGCTTGACGCGATCGAGCTTGGAAGCGAGGTAGTCGCGAATGGCGGGGGTCAGTTCCAGATGATGTCCGCTCAGGTGCAAGTTCATGCCGCGCTCCGCTGGGCTCTCAGATCGACTTTCTCAGGTTGACCGGAAGGATCTGCAGGGTTTCCCGATACTTCGCCACGGTGCGGCGGGCGACGACGATGCCCTGTTGGCCGAGGATTTCCGACAGCTGGCTGTCCGACAGCGGCTTCTTGCCGTTCTCGGCGCTCACCAGCTGCTTGATGAGCGCGCGGATGGCCGTTGCCGAGCACGATCCGCCGGTTTCGGTGGCGACGTGGCTGCCGAAGAAGTACTTCAACTCGAATATGCCGCGTGGCGTGAGCATGAACTTCTGGGTCGTGACACGGGACACCGTGGATTCGTGCAGATCCAATATCTGGGCGATTTCGCGCAATACGAGAGGCCGCATCGCGACCTCGCCGTGCTCGAAGAAATGGCGCTGGCGATCGATGATTGCCTGGGACACGCGCAGGATGGTATCGAAGCGCTGCTGCACGTTCTTGATGAGCCACTTCGCCTCCTGCAGCTGGCTGGCGAGGTGTTGCGCGCTGGCATCGCGGTTTCGCTGCAGGATCTGCGAATACATGCGGTTGATGCGCAACTTGGGCATGGCGTCGGGGTTGAGCGCGGCCAGCCAGATGCCCTTGATCTTTCTCACCACCACGTCGGGCACGATATAGCGCGCCTCGTCCCCGGCGAAGGCCGAGCCCGGGCGGGGATTGAGGTTGGTGATGAGCCGCTGAACGATTCGCAGCGCCGCGTCGTCGCATCGCAAGGCCTTCTTCAGCTTGAGATAGTCGCGTGCGGCGAGCAGCTCGAGATGGCGCCGCACCGTCTCCAGCGCTTCGGAGCGGTACGGGGTGCATTCGGGCAAGGCTTTGAGCTGCAGATCCAGGCACTCGGCCAGGTTGCGTGCGCCCACACCAGGCGGGTCGAGGTTCTGCAGGTGGCGAAGCGCAATCGACAGCTCTTCCAGCTCGACCCCCAGCTCCGGGGGCAGCATCTGGGCGATTTCTTCCAGCGGCTGGGCGATGAAGCCGGAATCGTCCAGCGCGTCGATCAGCAGGCTCACCAGGATGCGGTCGCGTTCGGACATCTGCGTGAACCCGGTCTGGGACAGCAAATGCTCGCGCAGCGTAGGCGTCGCGGACGGGATCTGCGGGAAATCCGAATCGTCGTCGTCGTCGCGCGTGCCGGAGCCGTAACCCTCGTCTTCGAAGCTGGCGAGGCTCGTGACACCGAGCTCGCTGGTCGCGGCTTCCACCCGCGGCTCTTCGGGCTCCGGCGTGCTGGGCGCGCTGTCGGCTTCGGCGTAGCTCTCGCTTTCGATCCGGGTGGACGTCACTCCGTCGACAACCTCCTCGTCGCGTTCGAGCAGCGGGTTGTCCTGCAGGAAGCGCTCCAGCTCCTGGTTCAGCTCCAGCGTCGAGAGCTGCAGCAGCCGGATGGACTGCTGCAATTGCGGCGTCAGCGTGAGATGCTGTGAAAGTCTGAGCTGGAGAGAATGTTTCATCGAAAGGAGCCGCCGAGTAGGGCTTCGGTCTCGCCTAAGGTCGCTCACGCAGGGAATCGGCGGCGGTCTTACAGGCGGAAATGCTCACCCAGATAGACCTTGCGAACGCTCTCATTATAGACAATTTCATCCGGTTTGCCGCAGGCCAGCACGGAGCCCTCGTTGATGATATAGGCGCGATCGCAGATGCCGAGCGTCTCGCGCACGTTGTGATCCGTTATAACGACACCAATGCCGCGGGCCTTCAGGAATCCGATGATTTTCTGAATGTCCAGCACCGCGATCGGGTCGACTCCGGCGAATGGCTCGTCCAGCAGGATGAAGCGGGGATTGGCGGCCAGCGTACGGGCGATTTCCACTCGGCGGCGCTCGCCGCCGGAGAGCCCGATGGCCGGATTGTCGCGCAGCTGAGTGACATTGAGGTCGCTCAGGAGATCCTCGAGCTGGGCGCGGATTTCGTCCTCGGTGAGCGTTTGCAGCTCCAGGATCGCTTGGATGTTCTCGCTCACGGTGAGGCGGCGGAAGATCGATGCCTCCTGCGGCAGATAGGAAAGCCCAAGCCGGGCGCGGCTGTGGATTGGCATGTGGGTCATGCGCTTGTCGTCGAGATAGAGCTCGCCGCCGTCGACCGGGACCAGACCGACCATCATGTAGAAGCATGTCGTCTTGCCGGCCCCGTTGGGCCCGAGCAACCCGATCACCTCGCCGCTGGTGACGTCGAGGGACACGTCCTTCACCACCACGCGCGATTTGTAACGCTTCTTGAGGCTGATCGCCTTGAGCTCGCTCATCGAAACGGAAACCGACGGCCGGATTCAGCAGCGACCGGCGGAGCGCGGAGCCCGGTGCAATTGGCAGGCGAGCAGGGCCGAAGCGGTGCGCCTCATTTGCGCGCGTCGCTCAGCGCAGGCGCGGGCTTGAGCCGCAATGGCGGGGCGCTTTCCTTCGGCTTGTCCTTCACGTCCTTGGGGTCCTTGGCGTCCTTGGCGTCCTTGCTCTTGGGCTGGATCACCGCGCGCACCCGGCCGGGCGCATGATTGCCGGCAGTATTGTCCTGCGCGCCAACCACGCGGTAGAACTCGGTCGGCTGGTCGTAGGAGATGTAACTGCCGCGCACTTCGTCGGCGCCGCGTTTCATGCGGGCGTTGTCGAACAACTGCACGCGCTCGGCCTTGCCATCGTATTCGATGCGCTCGGCCCAGCCTTCGATGTATTCGTCCACGCCATCTCGCTTCTGCTTGAAATAGGCGGGATTGCCGTAGGCGACTCCATACTGGAAACCCTGCGCGTCTTCGCGCACCGTCATGCGATCGGACTTGAGCATCGTGGTGCCCTGCGTGAGCACCACGTTGCCTTCGAACACGCTTACTTTCTTGGCGTCGTCGATGGTCACGCGATCGGCTTCCAGGTTGATCGGCTTGTCGCGATCGGCGCGCTCGGCCGCCGCCGTGCCGGCCATGCAGCAAAAGGTGAACGCGGCGAACGCAACTACGAGGGTCAAACGCCGTGCGGCCGGGCGTTCACTTCTTTTGGACATAGGACCCGCGCACGTTGGAAAGCAGTTTCACGACCTTCGCCTTGTTATTCAATTCTAAGCCAACCGCCGTGACTTTGGTATTTGCGTCCACGATCGTCACCGGGCTCGCGGTGCGTGCGTAATCGTCGTCCGGAACGACGTGCAGGTGATCGGTCGTGAGCACCATCTCGCTCTGCGTGGGCGTGGCGGAGCGCACGGCTCTGACATCGTCGTGAAACTCCACGGTCTCGCCTTCACTCGATACGCGCGCCCGCTTCGACGTGATGCTCAGCGCCACCTTCTCGTTCTCGTACTTGAGCAGGCGGGGCGCTTCCAGATGGGTGCTGTCGTCGTCCGGGTAATGCAGCATGCGGTCCGCTTCGAGCTGATGCAGGCGCAAGCCGTCGGGGCCCATGCGAATGGCCACGAAATTCTCGACCATGTAATCCGGATCGTGCCGCGTACTACCGTCGCTCGGCGGCGCCGGGGCCTGCACCAGCCGTTCGAGCCAGAAGGTCAGTGCGGCGAGCACGGTCACCAGGAGCAGCGGAAAGGCGGCGGTGAATCGATCCACTCATCCCTCGCGTCCGCGTGCCGGGCGGGCGCGCAGTCGAAGCAGGAACTCGCATGCATCGCGCACCGCGCCCTCGCCGCCGCGCCGCGCCACGACGTGCTGCGCGACACGGCGCACGCGCACCGGCGCATCGGGCACGGTGACGGCGAGCCCGCACGCCTGCAACACCGGCAGATCGGGAATGTCGTCGCCCATGTAGGCGGCCTCGCGCGCCGTGAGCCGCAGTTGATCGAGCAGCCGCAGGAATGCGGGGAGTTTGTCGCCGGCACCCTGGATGACATGACGAATGCCGAGCTCGGCCGCGCGCCGCTCGACGCAGCGCGCACGCCGGCCCGAGAGTATCGCAACCTCGATCCCGGCCTCGAGCAGCATCCTCAAGCCATAGCCGTCGGCAACGTTGAATGCTTTCATCTCCTCGCCCGACTCGCCAAGATAGATGCGTCCGTCGGTCATCACGCCGTCGACATCGAACACCGCGGCGCCGATGAGGCGCGCACGCGCGGCGAGCTCGACGGAGGCGTTTCTGCGCAGGGCGACGCGGTGCGAAGCGAGCGCCATCACGACGTCCGGGTGCGGGCCACTAGGGTCCTGAGTCGGAAGTTCGTCACCCCCGCGAACGCGGGGGTCCAGGCGGAGTCTCGTTCTGGATTCCCGCTTGCGCGGGAATGACGAATGAGAACGAATTTACGATTCACCACTAGATCACTTTCGCCCGGAAAAGGTCGTGCATGTTGAGCGCGCCCACCAGCCGCCCGGCCGCATCGACCACCAGCAGCTGGTTGACTTTGTGTTGCTCCATGAGTTGCAGGGCTTCCACGGCCAGCCGCTGCGGCTCGATGGTGCGGGGGTTGCGGGTCATCACCGCGGTGATCCGGGTGCCCTGGAAGTCGCTGACCCGGCCGATGACCCGGCGCAGGTCACCGTCGGTGAAGATGCCGGCGACATTGCCGGATCCGTCCAGCACCGCCGTGATCCCCATGCGCGAGCGGGACATCTCGGCCACGGCCTGGGCGACAGAAGCCTCTTCCTGCACGTGCGGCAACCGGTCTCCGGTGCGCATCGCGTCGTTCACCAGCGTGAGGCTCACGCCGAGCTTGCCGCCGGGATGCGAGCTGGCGAAATCCCGATCGCTGAATCCACGCGCCTTCATGAGCGCGACCGCCAACGCGTCGCCCAGGGCGAGCGCGGCTGTCGTGCTCGCGGTCGGTGCCAGGTTCAGCGGACAGGCTTCCTTGGCCGCACCGGCGTACAGACATACGTCGGCCTGCGTGCCGAGGCTCGATGCCGGATTGCCGGTGAGCACGATCAGCTTGGCGCCGCGGCGCTTGATCGGCGGCACGATCAGCAGCAGCTCGGCGCTTTCGCCCGAGTTGGACAGCGCGATGAAGACGTCATCGGCCGTGATCATGCCCAGATCGCCGTGACTCGCCTCGGCGGCGTGGACAAAGAACGCCGGCGTACCCGTGCTGGCCAGCGTCGAGGCGACCTTGCGCGCAATGTGACCCGATTTGCCGATGCCGCACACCACCACGCGAGCGCGGCAATTGAGCACGATCTCCAGAGCGCGCCGAAACTCCGCGCCGATATGCGCTTTGAGCGCTGTGACCGCCTGGGCCTCGATGTCGAGCACCTGACGCGCGGAATCGACCGCATCGTCCGTGGCGAGGCTTGGCAGCGGAGGGATCGTGCTATTGGACATTTGCGGCGAGGGAGTATAGCAGGGCCGTGCGCGCCCCGCCCGCAGCGCCGAGCATTTTGGCGCACGTCGTGGCTTGCGCCGAGCCGGGAACGTCGGCCCCGGCAGCCCGCGCGACGATTGCGTCCGGTCCGGCGCGGGATATACCCTTGGGGCTCCTAGTGTGGTGAGGCTGAAGTTCGCTTCAATTCGTCATTCCCGCGAAAGCGGGAATCCAGAGTAGGAATTTGCCTGGACCCCCGCTTGCGCGGGGGTGACGAACTAATGACTCAGGACACTAGCTAGAGGAGGGTCGGCGTAAGTCGCGTCGATCGAACAATAGCAGCAGCCACGGCACGCGGCCGCCGATGACCGACTCGCTCCAATCCGTTCTCTTCCTGCTGGCGGCAGCGGTGCTGGTCGTCGTCGTCTTTCGCGCGATCAAGCTGCCGCCGCTGCTCGGTTACCTCGTGCTCGGCGTGGTGATCGGGCCGCGCGCACTGGGCCTCATGCCCGATACGCCGCAATCCCATGCGCTGGGCGAATTCGGGGTGGTGTTCCTGATGTTCAGCATCGGGCTCGAGTTCAGCCTGCCGAAGCTGGTCGCGATGCGGAGGATCGTATTCGGGCTCGGGGCGCTGCAGGTGGGGATCACGGTTGCCGTCGGCGTGCTGCTGCTTCCGCTCGCTCTGCCCATCGACTGGCGCGGTGGATTGCTGCTGGGCGGGGTGCTTGCCATGTCCTCGACCGCGATCGTGGTCAAGATGCTCGCCGACCGGATCGAGCTCGACACCGCGCACGGCCGCCAGATCATCGGCGTGCTCCTGTTCCAGGATCTGGCGGTGGTGCCTTTGCTGATCCTCGTGCCGGCCCTCGCGCACCACGCCGGCAGCCTGGTCGTCACGCTCGGGTTCGCCATGGCCAAAGCGGCGCTCGTGCTTTCGGTGCTGCTCGTGTTCGGCCAGCGGCCGATGCGCGCATGGTTCAACCTGGTGGCAAAGCGCTACTCGTCCGAGCTTTTCATTCTCAACGTGCTGCTGGGACTTTTCTTCGTCACCGTCGGCATGCAGCTCGACCTGCGCGCCGTGGTCGCGAACTTCGGCTGGGTTCTGCTTGCCCTGGCCGGTCTCATGGCCTTCAAGGCCGCGTTGATTGCGGGCCTGGCCCGCATTTTCGGCAATTCGCTGGGCGCGGGGCTGCGCATCGGGCTCGACCTCGCGCATGTCGGCGAATTCGCGTTCGTGCTGCTCGCGCAGCCCGGCGCGACCGGCATCATCCCTGCCCAGCTGATGCAGCCTGTGCTCGCCGCCATGCTGCTCTCGATGCTGGCCGCTCCGTTCGTGATCGAGTACAGCGAGCGCATCGTGCGCCGCACGGTGGGCGCGGAATGGCTCAACCGCGCGATGGAGCTGCACCAGATAGCGGTGAAAAGCATGGGCTTCGATGGGCATGTGGTGATCTGCGGCTACGGGCGCTGCGGCCAGAACCTCGGGCGCATGCTGGACGAGGAGAGCATCCAGTACTTCGCGCTGGATCTGGACATGGCGCGCATCCACGATGCCGCGGCGGCAGGCGATGCGGTGGTCTATGGCGATGGCGGCCGGCGCGAAGTGCTGATTGCCGCCGGCGTCATGCGGGCCCGTGCGCTGGTGATCACGTTTCACGACGCGCAAGCGGCGTTGCGCGTGCTAGAACAGATCCGCGCGCTTCGGCCCGATCTGCCCGTGGTCGTGCGCACTCTGGACGACACCCATATCGAACGCCTCGAAGCCGCCGGCGCCTCGGAAGTGGTGGCCGAAGTGATGGAAGGCTCGCTGATGCTGGCCTCGCACGCGCTCATGCTGCTCGGCGTGCCGGTGCGCCGCGTCTTGCGGCGCGTGCAAGCGACGCGCGCGAGCCGCTACCACGTGTTGCGCGACGTGTTCCAGGGCAATGTCCTGCACGACGGCGAGGCGCAGGAGCGGCCGTCCGCGCGGCTGCATGCCGTTTACATCGTGCAAGGCGCGCCGTGCATCGGCCGCACGCTCGGCGAGCTCGCGCTCGGCGAGCTCGGCGCGGAAGTGAGCGCCATCCGCCGTCACGGGCTCAAGTCGCTTTCGCCCGCTGCGGATACCGTGATCGAGCAGGGCGACGTGGTGGTCCTGTTCGGGCCGGACGATACCATCGGGGCGGCCGAAATCCGATTGTTGCAGGGCTGGCGCGCACGCACGGGGCTCGCCAAGGCGTTGAACAGGGAAAGGCCCGCCTGAGCGGGCCTTTCGTTACGACAGCGAATCGAGCTTCGAGCGAAGCGGGGGTGAGGCTAGAACAGGCTCGTGCCGCCGCAGTTCGCCTGGCCCTCGGAGATGAACCAGGTCTGGTTACCCGAGTTCACGCATGCTCCGCTGGTGGCCCCGGCCGGTGCGGGAAGGTCTGTGCCGGTGCCGTTGTAGGGGGAGAATCGGAACGACCCGCGTTGGGCGTGTCCGTCGTCGATCTTGCGGTCGACTTCCGCAACGATCTCTACCGGAATTTGCGAACCGGTCTTCAGATTCAGCTTGACGATCGGTGGCGCTGCCGTATCGTAGTAGTCGTTGTCGTGCACGAACTCCAGAAACACGTTGTATGGGTTACGCGGGCTGTTGGTTTCCGTCGGTGCGGCTTCTCCCGTGGTCATCTGGTAGCTGCCGTTGAGGAATCCGGCCGATGACAGGTGCATCCACGTCAGAATCTCTTCGTGTGCTTCCACGCCGGTACCAGCGGCGGCCGCCTCGATAATGCCGTTGCCATTGCCGTTCAAGCAGGTCGTGCCGCTCGGACACTTCAAGGTGGTGCTCGCGCTCGCGTAATCGCCAGGCATGGAGCGGAAGCGGTCCTGGAAGCCGAAGAAAGCGGCCTTGATGCCGTCCTGCTGCGCGATCAGGTTACGAACGCGGGCGCTGGTGATGAGTTCCTGGCCCTTCAGCACGCCGCCGAGCAGCAGACCGATGATCACGAGCACGATCGCGATTTCGATCAGCGTGAAGCCGCGTTGATAGGTTCTGAGCATGATGGGCGTCCTTTACGCCGGGTCGAGTTCCGATGTTGGGTGCAAATTACATGCCGATGTGAAATGGATCACTGATCCCTGCCCGCTCGCTGCCTGCTACCTGATCGGCATCGCAACTCGCACCTTCGTAGTGCCGGGTTCGGCACCGGATTTTGCACTAACTATTTGGTTTTAAATGAACGTAGTCTCTCGAAGGCGCGCCGCGAGGCAGACCGCAAGCTCAGCGTGAGCGTCATTCAAGGCGCGGGCCCGCGCTGAGGATTCGTCGGCGCTGCCGATTTCTCGGCAGCCTCGAGCTGCTGCAGGCGCTCCTGCAGCAGGATCTGCTCGTGCCGATCGGTCACCACGCCGCTTGCCAGCAATCCGCCGAGCAGGATTCTGGCCGCCTTGTATTCGCCCATGTCTTCGAGCAGGAAGATATGCATTTGCCTGGCCCAGGCGGGGGCATTGGGGCTGTGCCGGGCGATCGCGCGGGCGAACTCGAGCGCGAGCGGAAGGTC
>WHTS01000105.1 GCA_009377585.1 Betaproteobacteria bacterium | reverse complement strand
GAAGCACGCCGGTGACTGTCCGCTGCAACCACCGGTGTACGAGCCCAACTATTGATCGTTCCGTATTGGACGACAGTCCAATACGGACGCGACGCTCCCCTCTCCCCCCGGAGAGGGGTTGGGGGTGAGGGACGAGCGTGACATGAAATAGGGAACGCTCGATAGAACCCGGCCCCCTAACGACGCCTTCTTTTGCCTCATTAGGACGAATAAGCCAATATGACAAGGTGATCGATAAAGCCAGTGTTCGGTGACTTGAAGTCTACGCGATGCCAACCCCATGCAAAGGACTCATACGCGCGCGTTGTAGCGCGGGCCCAGGCAGCCGCAAATGGACATGGTAGTGCGATCAGCTGCGCGCCTCGCGTCGTCGTCGCGGCTTGCGATGAGTGCCAAACAGCACCCGGCGATATTCGCGCAATCGTTCCAGCTGTCCTGACGCACCGCGTCGATCTCTCGCATCGCTAATCGGCGTTGAGCCGTTCCAGCATGAGCCTCATCCGCTCGCGGTCGGCAACCCGCAGCATCCGGCGCGCGAGCAGGCGCACGCTCGACAGATTGGTGCGCAGCACTTCCTGCTTTACCGCGAGTATCTGCGCCGGGTGCATCGAGAACTGGCGCAAGCCCAGTCCCAGCAGCAGGCGCGTGAGCTTCACGTCGCCGGCCATCTCGCCGCATAACGCCACCGGAGTGCCGGTTCGATTGGCGCCGGAGATGACCAGCGCCACCAGGTGCAGCACCGCGGGATGGAGCGGATCGTACAGATGCGCGACCGCATCGTCGGTGCGATCGATCGCCAAGGTGTACTGGATGAGATCGTTGGTTCCGATCGAAAGGAAATCGAGCTTGCGCGTGAACGTGCGCAGCGCCAGCGCCGCGGCCGGAACCTCGATCATGCCGCCGACTTCCAGTGCGGCATCGAACGGCTGCTCGCGGGCGGCGAGGGTCTGTTTCGCGATCGCCAGCTGCGTGAGCGTCTGATCGACCTCCGCGGCGCCCGAAATCATCGGAATGAGCAGCCGCACTTTGCCGTAGTGCGAGGCGCGCAGGATCGCCCGCAACTGGATCTGGAAGCGCTGCGGTTCGGTAAGGCAAAGGCGGATGGCGCGCAGGCCCAGGGCCGGGTTCTGCTGCCGAGGGCGCTCCATGCCGTCGACGTTGCCGTCGACGTTCTTGTCCGAGCCGAGATCGTAGGTGCGAATGGTGACCGGAAGCCCGTGCATCGCTTCGACCACTGCGCGATAGGCCTCGAACTGCTCTTCCTCGTTCGGCAGCGAATCGCGGTTCATGAACAGGAACTCGGTGCGGAAGAGCCCGATGCCGCTCGCTCCGGCTTCGTCGACGTCCGCAACGTCCTCCGGCAGCTCGATATTGGCGTGCAGCTCCACGCCGACGCCGTCGAGCGTGATGGCGCGCGTCGAACGCAGGCGGCGCAGCTTCTGCCGTTCGAGCTCGATCTGGTGCTGCCGCAGACGGTAGTCCGCGAGCACCTGCGGGTCCGGGTCGACGATCACCACCCCCTGGCTGCCGTCGACGATCAGCATCTCGTCTTCGCGGATGAGGCTGCGCGCGTGGTGCAGCGAGGCGACCGAGGGCAGGTTGAGGCTGCGCGCGACCACCGCGGTGTGCGAGGTCGCACCGCCCAGCTCGGTGAGGAAGCTGGCGAAATGATGCTGCTTGAACTGCAGCACATCGGCCGGCGACAGATCGTGCGCCACCAGGATCTTGCTTTGGCCGGCGGTGGTGATGTCGGGCACGTACCTCGGCTGGCCGCCCAGGGTGAGCATGATGCGCTCGACCACCTGCAGCACATCGGCTTTGCGCTCGCGCAGGTAGCCGTCCTCGATGGCGTCGAACTGCGACAGCAGCTCGTCGGCCTGGAGCTTGAGCGCCCATTCGGCGTTGCAGCGCTCGCGCTCGATGATCTCCCGCGGCACCTGGGACAGCAGCGAATCGTTGAGGATCATCATGTGCACGTCGATGAAGGCCTCGAACTCCGGCGGCGCCTTGGGCGGTATGTTCTCCCGCAAGGTCGCGAACTCGGCGCGCGTTTTCGCCACTGCGGCATCGAAGCGCGCGAGCTCATCGTGGATCTGGCTTTGCGGGATCTGGTAATGGCCGGCTTCGAGCCGCGTATGCGAGTGCAGCAGCGCCTGCCCGATGGCGATGCCGCCGCAGATCCCCGTGCCGTGGATGGTGAAGCTCATGGCGCCCCGTGAAGTCCTGCGCCTAGTCTAGCGTCAGTTGCAGCTCGAGCCCATAGTTCCATGCGCCGGAAGCAACCGGGTCTGCACTGCTGGAACGTGGATCGGGCCGGGCGCGTGGGCTACGCGGGCACGCTAGTCGGGCTCGCCGAAGCGCGATGCCACCAGCTGCACGAGCGCTTCCAGCGCGGATGATTCGTCGGGGCCCTCGATCTCCAGCAGCACGGTGCTGCCGCGCGCGGCAGCGAGCATCATCACGCCCATGATGCTTTTCGCATTGACGCGCTTGCCGTTGCGCGTGAGCCAGATCTCCGAGCTGAAGCGGGCCGCCGTCTGGGTGAGCTTGACCGATGCACGCGCATGAAGGCCCAGCTTGTTGACGATCTCAAGTTCCTGTTGCAGCACTGGCGCGCTCCGAAGGCGGCATGCGCACGACCCCTTCGGTTCCCCCCGAAAGCGCCTTCTCCAGCACGATCGCGAGCGGTTCGTTGCGATAGGTGAGGGCACGGATCAGCATCGGCAGATTGACCCCGGCGATGCCCTCGACCTTGCCCGGCACCAGCAGGTGGGTGGCAACGTTGCTCGGCGTACCGCCGAAGATATCGGTCATGACGAGAATGCCTTGACCCGAGTCCACGCTGCGGGCCAGGCGGATGGCAAGCGGCAGGATCAACTTCGGATCGTCCTGCGGCGTCACGCCGATCTGCACGAGTTGCCGCGGGCGGCTGCCGAGAATATGGCTGGCGCAGTGCAGCAGGCTTTCGCCCAGCATGCCGTGCGTCATGAGGAGAATGCCGATCATGACGAAGCAGAATTATCCAGGATTATGCTATTGCAGAGCACAATGAGCAAACCTCATGCGCGCTCGTGTGCTGCAGACTGGGAGCCGACGGGTGAATTTGCGACAGAGCCGCCGAGCGGAGCTTCGGCTGCAGCCGAATCGCTTCCGAGCGTCCTCACCCTCACTTGCAGTGCGCGCATCGGCATGCAGGCCGATGCCGCTCGCCCGGCGCGGACCATGGTCCGCGAATTCCCGGGCTTGCCCCCCAGCCCCTCTCCCGAAGGGAGAGGGGAGTCCAGCGCGTCGCGGATGTCATCCACGCTGCGAAAGCTCAGCTCGTAGCCACCTTGCGCTCGATCGCGTCCAGCATCATCCCGGCGACATTGAAGCCGGACTGCTCGGCGATCTCCTGGAAGCAGGTGGGGCTGGTGACGTTCACTTCGGTGAGGAAATCCCCGATCACATCCAGCCCCACCAGCAGCAGCCCCTCGGCGGCCAGGACGGGGCCCGCATGCGACGCGATCTCGCGATCGCGCTCGGACAACGGCTGCGCGATGCCGCGCCCGCCGGCAGCCAGGTTGCCGCGCGTCTCGCCCTGCTTGGGGATACGCGCGAGGCAATAGGGGACCGCTTGGCCGTCGATCAGCAGAATGCGCTTGTCGCCGCGGCTGATTTCGGGGATGTAGCGCTGCGCCATGATGGTGCGCCGGCCATAATGCGTGAGCGTCTCGATCACCACCCCGATGTTGGGATCGTTACGGTGCAGCCGGAATATCGACGTACCGCCCATGCCGTCCAGCGGCTTGAGGATGATATCGCCGTGCTCGGCCAGAAACTCGCGCAGCAGCGGCTCCTGGCGCGTCACGATGGTGGGCGCGGTGAACTGCGCGAAGCGCGCGATCGCCATTTTCTCGTTGTGATCGCGGATCGCGCGCGGGTCGTTGTAGACGCGCGCGCCTTCCTTCTGCGCCAGCTCGAGCAGGTAGGTGCTGTAGACGTACTCCATATCGAACGGCGGGTCCTTGCGCATCAGGACGGCATCGAAGTCCGCCAGCGACTGCAGCACGGGCTCGCCCGCCTCGTACCAGCGATAGGCATCGCCGGTGAGCTCGAGCTCGCGCGCGTGGGCGCAGACCCGGCCTTCGCGCCACAGCAGCTCCTCCTGCTGAATCGAGAAGATGCGATGGCCGCGCGCGCAAGCCTCGCGCATCATGGCGAAGGACGTGTCCTTGTAGGTCTTGATCGATTCGAGCGGATCGAGAATGAACGCGATCTTCATGTGAGCGCTAGCGTCCTGAGTCCGGGATTCGTTGCTGCAATCTCAATTGCGTGCCCCGCACCCGAGAGGGCAAAAGTGTCGAAATCGGCGCCAGACGCGGAACGCGAGACCGCAGCCAGGTTGGACACCTGGCGAGGATTCGCGACAATGTATGGCGTCGATTCTCGGCATCTTTTGCGCGGCGAATTTCGGACTCAGGACGCTACATCGCAGGCGATCAGGCGCGGGCCGCCTGCACAGGACGCGCGGCTTCGGCGGCCTCGAAGGCGGCTTCGGTTTCTTCCAGCTCGATGGCGGCGGCGACCAGTGCGAGGCGCGCCACGACACCGTAGGCATAGAAGCGATTAGGCGGGCAGTCGGGCGCGCCGGCGAGATCCGGCAGGCAGGGGCTCGCGAATGCGAGCGGCACGAAGTGCATGCCGGGTGCGTTGAGGTTCTGGTCCTTGCCACGCTCGGTGTGCACGCGATAGAAGCCGCCCACGACGAAGCGGTCGAGCATGTAGACCACGGGTTCCGCAACCGCGTCGTCGACGGTTTCGAAGGTGTGCACGCCTTCCTGCACCAGCACGTCGTGCACTTCGAGCCCTTCCTTCACCACCGCCATCTTGTTGCGCTGGCGCCGATTCAGGTCGCGGATCTCGGAGGGATCCTTGACGCTCATGATGCCCATTCCGTAGGTGCCGGCGTCGGCTTTGACGATGACGAACGGCTCTTCCTGGATGCCGTATTCCTTGTACTTCGCCCGTACGTCAGTCAGGATTTCTTCGACATAGCCTTCGAGGCATTCCTCGCCCTGGCGGCCGCGGAAGTCGATCTTGCCGCACGTCTCGAAAAAGGGATCGAGCAGCCAGGGATCGAAGCCGAGCAGCTCGGCGAACTCCTTCGCGACCCGGTCGTAGGCCGCGAAGTGGTTCGACTTGCGCCGCACGTGCCAGCCCGCATGCAGCGGTGGCAGAATGGCCTGCTCGATGCCGCGCAGCACGTCCGGAACGCCGGCGGAGAGGTCGTTGTTGAGCAGCACCGCGCACGGATCGAAGCCGTCGACCAGCACCCGGTTGCCCTTGCGCTGGATCGGCTCGAACACGAGCGAGCCGTTGCCAGGCACCTCGATTTGCGTCGGCGCCGTGATCTCGGGCAGCAGGCTTCCGATGCGCACGTTCATGCCGACCTGGCGCAGGATGTGGGCGAGTGCCGCCAGGTTCTGCAGGTAGAAGGTGTTGCGCGTGTGATTTTCCGGCACCAGCACGATGCCGCGCGCATCGGGACAGGCCTTGTCGATTGCGGTCATCGCGGCCTGCACGGCGAGCGGCGTGAATTCGGGCGCCAGGTTGTTGAACCCGCCGGGGAAGAGATTGGTGTCGACGGGCGCGAGCTTGAAGCCGGCGTTGCGCAGATCCACCGAGCAGTAGAACGGCACGGTGCGATCCTGCCATTGCGAGCGCAGCCAATGTTCGATGGTCGGTTGCGCCTCGAGCAGACGGCGTTCCAGGTCGAGCATCGGACCTTTGAGCGCCGTGAGCAGATGCGGGACGTTCATGGGCGGCCTCCGATTCGCGTGGCGGTGCGATGTTAGGGTGTTGCAGCGCCGCCGATCGTGTGAGTGATGTCTGAGCGACTTGGGCGTTGGAGGGCGGGATTGTAGCCGATGCCGGTCGCGCCAGCGCCCAGGAAAAGAAACGGGCGCCCGCGGGCGCCCGGGTCGAGTCTGTTGCCTTACGAATCAGGTGTTGTAGGCGTTCTCGCCATGCTCCGCGATGTCGAGGCCTTCCGCTTCCGCCTCGTCGCTTACGCGCAGACCCACGACCATGTCGACGATCTTGAGCAGCACGTAGCTGACCACGCCCGTGAAGACGAGGGTGAAGCCGACCGTGATCGCCTGGGTGGTCAATTGCGCCGCGATGCCCTCGTTGCCGGCGCCGAATCCGGTGCCGCCCAGGGTCGGGGAGGCCAGGATGCCGATGCCCAGCGCGCCGACGATACCGGCAACGCCGTGGACGCCGAACACGTCCAGCGAATCGTCGTAGCCCAGTGTCTTCTTGAGGCTCACTACCGCCCACAGCGAGATCAATCCCGCCGCGATGCCGAGCGCGATGGAGCCCATCGGACCGGCATTGCCGCAGGCCGGAGTGATGGCGACCAGACCCGCGATGGCGCCCGTGGCGATACCCAGCAGGCTCGGCTTGCCCTTGGCCATCCACTCCGCGAACATCCACGCGAGCGAGGCGGCCGCCGTGCACAACGTCGTGTTGATCATCGCAAGGCCGGCGCTGCCGCCTGCCGAGACCGCGCTGCCCGCATTGAAACCGTACCAGCCCACCCACAGAAGCGACGCCCCGATCAGCGTGAGGGTGAGGTTATGCGGTGGCATCGCCAGCGTGCCGTAGCCCTTGCGCTTGCCCAGCACGAGCGCCGCGACCAGACCGGCGATACCCGCGTTCATGTGCACCACCGTGCCGCCCGCGAAGTCGATCGCGCCCATGCCGGCGATCCAGCCGCCTCCCCAGACCATGTGGGCCATCGGCACATAGCAGAAGGTGAGCCACAGCGTCATGAACAGCAGCACGGCCGAGAACTTCATGCGTTCGGCATAGGCACCGATGATCAGCGCCGGCGTGATGGCGGCGAACGTGAGCTGGAAGTTCACCCACACGTACTCCGGTATGGTGGCATTGAGCGAATCCGGCGTGATCCCGGCGAGCATCAGTTTGTCGAAGCCACCGAAGAACTTGCCCTCGCCCGAGAAGGCGAGGCTGTAGCCGTAGACCGCCCACAGGATGCCCATCAGGCAGAACACGGAGAACACCTGCATCAATACCGACAGCGCGCTCTTGGCGCGAACCATGCCGGCGTAGAACAGCGCCAGGCCCGGGATGACCATCATCGTGACCAGCACGGTGGACATGAGCATCCAGGCCGTGTCGCCGCTGTCGAGCGTCGGTGCCGGCTTGGCCGCTTCGGCTGCAGGTGCCGGCGCTTCGGCCGCGGCCGCTGGGGCCGCTGACGCTTCGGCAGCCGGTTTCGCCTCGGGCGCCGCGGTTTGTGCCAACGTGGGTGCGGACAGCCCGAGCGCAGCGCACAGAGTGAGTAGCGTGAATAGGCGTTTCATCATGGTCTCCCTTACAGGGCGTCGGCCCCGGTCTCTCCGGTGCGAATCCGGATGACCTGTTCGAGTTCGAAAACGAAGATCTTGCCGTCGCCGATCTTGCCCGTATTGGCTGACTTCTCGATCGCCTCGATCACCTGCTCGAGCATGTCGCTCTTGATGGCGGCTTCGATCTTGACCTTGGGCAGGAAGTCGACCACGTACTCCGCGCCCCGGTAGAGCTCGGTGTGGCCTTTCTGGCGGCCGAATCCCTTCACTTCCGTGACGGTGATGCCTTGCACGCCGATCGCGGACAGCGCTTCTCGCACTTCGTCCAGCTTGAACGGCTTGATGATGGCGGTAACGAGTTTCATGGGTGCCCCCGTATGAGAATGGCTGGAAGCGGCGCGCCTGAGCATCGAGTTGCCAGGCGTCGAGTTGCCAGCTCTAGAAAGTCTTCTGCAGGAAGACGGTGAACGTGTCGCGGCCGAGGAAACGGCCGTTGGCGGTGTAGAACGCCTTCTGCCTGGAATTCATGTCGGTATCCGAATAGAACGCGCCGATCGTGAAGCTCATGGGCAGCGCGTAAGTGGCGCCGATCTTCCAGTCTTCGTAGCTCGCCTGTGCGTCGTTGGAAACCCCACCCGAACGGCCGTTGAATTCCTGCTTGCCCCAGTGGGCCTGCAGCGCAAACTTGTCGGTGATCGGAACGTTGGCGCTCAGATCCAGGTACCAGGTGCCGTCGCTATCGCGTACGCCGAAAGTCTTGTCGTCGAGGCTGTAGGAATATTTCGCCGTAAGCCACTTCCAGGTGAGTGCGCCATACGCTTCCACCGTGTTCGCCTTGATCCCGCCGGGTACGGCGCTGCCCGGATACCAGTAATAGAGCAGACCCACGTCGTAACCGAAATCGCTGTTGCCGATGGTCGACTTGTAGCCGCCGTAGAAGTCCCATTCCAGGCTGCCGCCGCGATCGTAGGCGCCGAAGTCCTTCAGCCAGCTGATGTTCGAAGCCCAGGTGCCGAGGTACAGGCCGCTCGAGTGGCTGTAGTCGAAGCCACCTTGCAATGCCGGCTCGCGATCGGTTTGCGTGAGGCCACGGAATATGTACTGACTGTAGAGACCGACGTTGCCCGTGAACGTGTGCGCTGCCGGCTCGGCGGCGTGCGCGACCGGAGCGGCGAAGGCGGTGGCGAGCAATGAGGCGACCAGCGTCTTTTTCAACATTGCGGAGTCCTTTCCCTGATTGGAGTGCGACGCGCCACGGGTAGCATTTAATATGCCAATAGCAATACTCCTATGGATCAGACGGTTAGGTAACGTCTTGGGCACGCCCGCAAAACGCCTTCGCACCATCGTGGTGCCGATGAACCAAGATGGTGCGGCTCGGTGCTAGATCATTGGTCGTATCGAATACGGCGACGACGCTTTGCTACACTGGCCCTCGAATCGCGACGAGGTGAACCATGGCCATGAATCGATCGAAGCTGATGGACGAGCTCGGCGAGCGGTTGCGTCAGGTGCTCGAAGCGAGCCCCGCCAAGGATCTGGAAAGGAACGTGCGCGCGGTATTGACCAGCGTTTTCGCGCGCCTGGATCTGGTTACGCGCGAGGAGTTCGACGTGCAGCGCGAAGTGCTCCTGCGCACCCGGGAGCGTCTGAACGAGCTGGAACGCAAGCTCGCGGAAATCGAGCGCCGCAGCGCAGCCAGCTGACACCTCTTCGCTACCAGCCGTCGCGGCCGGTGCGAGCAGCGCCCAAGCCATGTCCCTCGCAATCGTCTACAGCCGGGCGCTGGCGGCGATGGATGCGCCCGAAGTCACGGTCGAAGCGCACCTGGGTGGCGGCCTGCCGAGCTTCACGGTCGTAGGTCTGCCCGAGGCGGAAGTCCGGGAAGCACGCGACCGCGTCCGCGCCGCGTTGCAGAACGCCCGCTTCGAGTTTCCCGCGCGCCGCATCACGGTCAACCTCGCGCCGGCCGATCTGCCCAAGGAGTCGGGGCGCTTCGATCTGCCCATCGCTCTCGGTATTCTCGCCGCCTCCGGGCAGATTCCCAGCGAACGGCTCGGCGGCTGCGAATTCGTCGGCGAGCTTGCCCTGACCGGCGAGCTGCGCCCGATCCGCGGCGCGCTGCCGATGACGCTGTGCGCACGCGCCTCGGGCCGGGCGATTGTGCTGCCCAGCGTCAATGCTGCGGAAGCGGCGCTCGTGCGCGGCGCGCATATCCTGGGTGCCGCCTCGCTGCTCGAGATCTGCGCGCATCTTGCGGGCGACAAGGAACTGCGCCCGCATCCCTGCGAAGCCGCGGTGGCGCCGCTCGTACTGCCCGACATGGCGGAAGTGAAGGGGCAGCTACGCGCGCGCCGGGCGCTGGAAGTGGCCGCGGCCGGTGAGCACTCCGTGCTGATGATCGGTCCGCCGGGCACCGGCAAGTCGATGCTCGCATCACGCCTGCCCGGCATCCTGCCGGCGATGACCGAGCCCGAAGCGCTCGAATCCGCGGCCGTGCAATCGCTGGGCAGCACCGGTTTCAGGCTGGAGGCGTGGGGCCGGCGCCCGTTTCGCTCTCCGCACCATACCACCTCGGCCGTCGCCGTCGTGGGCGGGGGCAGCCACCCGCGGCCGGGCGAGATCTCGCTTGCGATGCACGGCGTGCTCTTCCTCGACGAGCTACCCGAGTTCGAACGCAAGGTGCTGGAGGCGCTGCGCGAGCCGCTCGATTCCGGCCGCATCACCGTTTCGCGGGCGGCGCGGCAAGCCGATTTCCCTGCGCGCTTTCAGCTCGTCGCGGCGATGAATCCCTGTTTGTGCGGCTTTCTGGGAGACGCGCGTTGTCGCTGCACACCAACGCAAGTTTCGAGGTATCGATCGAAGATATCCGGGCCGCTGCTCGATCGGATCGATCTTCAGATCGAAGTGCCGGCACTGCCGGTGGAAGAACTGCAGAGGCGGTCGGCCGGCGAGTCATCCAATGACGTTCGGCAGCGTGTGCAAGCAGCCCGCGACAGGATGTTGGCGCGGCAGGGGAGGCCGAATGCGCTTCTCGAGTCGGGTGAGATCGATAGACACGCGCACATGGATGACGATGGCAAGTCGATGCTGCTGCAAGCGATAGCGAAGCTCGGCCTTTCCGCACGCAGCTATCATCGAACGATCAAGGTGGCGCGCTCGATAGCCGATCTTGCGGGCAGTCAGAGGATCACGAGCACCTCCGTTGCGGAGGCGCTCGGGTATCGGCAAGCTCGGTGATCCATTCAGCTTATCTCGATCTCGAGGCGGAGCATACGTCTCGAGCGTATTGCCTGTAAACGACCGCTTCGGAGAGCTCCCGGCAATGGATTTGAAAATCAAGGGCAGGCTTGCGCTGGTGACGGGCTCGACGATGGGTATCGGGCACGCCGTCGCGGAAGCCCTGGCAAGTGAAGGCGCACGGGTGGTCGTCAATGGCCGCAACGAAGCCAGGGTGCGGAATACGGTGGCTGAGCTGTCGCGGCTTGGGGAAGCCCATGGTATCGCGGCGGACCTCGCAACCGCCGCCGGCGCGCAGGAAGTGCTGGCTGCGCTGTCAGCCATCGGACCGGTCGACATTCTGGTCAACAACGTGGGTTATTTCGAGGTCAAGGAATTCGGCGCGATCTCCGACCACGACTGGCTCGACATGTTCGAGCTGAACGTGATGAGCGGGGTGCGCCTTTCGCGCGCGTTGCTTCCCGGCATGCTGGAGCGCGACTGGGGCAGGATCGTGTTCATCGCCAGCGACCAGAGCGCCAAGCCCAATCCCGGCATGGCGCACTACGCGATGTCGAAGGCAGCGCAGGTTTCGATCGCGCGCAGCCTCGCCGAGCTCACGCGCGGCACGCGCGTGACCGTTAACAGCGCGCTCGTCGCGCCCACCTGGTCGGAAGGCGTGGAAACTTTCCTGGGGAAAGTCGCACCCAGTCTCGGCAAGACGGTTGACGAGATGCGCACCGCGTATTTTGAAACCACCGGGGCGACGTCGCTTCTCCAGCGCTGGGCGACGCCGGAGGAGATCGCTGCTCAGATCGCGTTTCTGTGCTCCGATCGCGCCGCCGCGATCAATGGAGCGGCGCAGCGCGTCGACGGCGGCATCATCCGCTCGCTGTTCTGAGATGGCATCACCCTGCCAGAAACTGTGTGCGTCCCTATTTCACCGCGCTGCCAGAAATTGTGTGCGTCCCTATTTCCCTAGAAATTGTGTGCGTCCCAATTTCCCTAGAAACGGCGTAGACATCGCCTGAATTCGCCGCGTCGGGCAACGCGTCCAGCCATGCCGCAAGGCTGCTCGCAGCGACCGGCTCCCCGAACTCCAGGTGCTGGCTCTCGCCCAGCGCCACGTCGAACCGGTAGGCGCCGAGTCGTTCGAGAAGCGCAAGGCAATCGTGCGCCGCCTGTCGGCGGATCGTGGTGAACTCGAACGACAGCGCGGGTACCCGGTAGGTCAGGCCGCGCAGCACCTCGGGCTCGGAACCCTCGACGTCGATCTTCACGAAACGCGGCGGACCGTGTGCGGCAACGAGCTGATCGAGCGTCACGACCGGGACTTCGATGCGCGCGTCCCATTCCTGGCCTTTCCAGCCCGGAGCACCACAGGTTGCACGAACGAACGCTGCCGAAAGGGTGCACACAGTGGGATTCGCCCGGTTCACGTGCAGGAGCGCGCGGCCGGTCCGCGATCCGGCCGCCGCGGCGACCAGGCTCACCTGCGGGTCGCGTCCGTGTATCAGCCGCAGGATCCGTTGACAGAGCGGCAGAGGCTCCAGCGCGACCACGCGGCAGCCCAGCCGGCGAAAGCTGGAGACGCGATCGCCGACGTGCGCGCCGATGTCGAACGCAAGATCGCCCGTACCCAGATAGCGGGCGTAAAGTCGATCCATGGCGGCCTCGCGCGCGCGGTCGCCATGGTACATCCGCAGCGAACGCAGCGCGCCGGCAAGCGCCCTCGATTTCATCAGCGGGTCGCGTCGATTGCCCGAAACCCCGCGGGCCAGCCGCTGCGTCGAAGGGGTCGCGCAGGTGCAACCCGTCGAGTGCGAAGCCGCTCACGCGACATTCCGGAGCTCATGCCCATTCGTCGTCATGCGGCCAGCCGGTCGAGCGCTGCCGCCCAGTGCGCGACCGCCTGCGGCCAGCTCGGGAGTGCGGCGCCGGCTTCGGCGGCGCCGGCCGCGAGCCGCGCGCGGAGCCGTTCATCATGGATCGCGCGCGCGAGCGCCGCGCGCAGTGCATTCACGTCCCCGGGAGGAACGAACAAGGCCGCCTTCGCAGGTACCGTGTCGGGTATCGCTCCGGCCGTCGTCGCGACGATCGGCAACCCGTGGACCAGAGCCTCCGCGAAAGCCATGCCGTAGCCCTCGTGGAAGGAGGGCAGGACGAACACGTCCGCGGCGACGTACTCGCGCGCGAGCTGCGGAGATGAGAGCTCGCCTGCAAGACGCACCCTGTCCGTGAGTCCGTGCGCGGCGACGGCCGCTCGAACGCGCGTCGTGGCCTGTGGATCCCGCTCGAGACTCCCGGCGCACACGAGCGTCCACGCCGCGTCGCGCAATTGCGCGAGCGCCTCGATCAGCAGCGCGTGACCCTTGCGCGCGGTGAGCGTACCGACGGCGAGCAGACGCACGGTAGCGCCGGCGCTGCGGCGGATGGCTGCCGCGGGCCGGGCGGTGCCGGGCGGGGCGACAGCGATCCGCTGCGCGTCGACGCCTGCCGTTTCGATGGCTCTTGCAGTCGCAGCGCTCGGGCAGATCACGCCGCGCAGCAGCGGCCACAGACGTGCCTCCAGCGCTGCATAGCGCGCCGCCTCGACCGGGCGAAGGCCGGTTTCCAGCGCCAGCGGGTGGTGCACGAAGCCGACGATCCGCAGCCGCCTTGCATGCCGTCGAAGGCAGCGGGCGAACCCCGCCAGCGCAAGGCCATCGACGACTGCGACGGCGGCATCCGGCAGGCGGTCGAGCGACGCCTCGCAATCCTTGCGCGTGACCGCATCGGCCGCCGGGAAGCAGCCGGGCAGTTCCACCACGTCTACCTTGCGGCCGCAGGCCCTCATGCCCTCCACCACGTGGCGGTCGAAGAGATATCCGCCGGTGCGCTGATCGAGCGGCCCGGGCACGAGAAAGTGGACGTGCAACTGCTGCGCGGGGCCGAGGATCGTGCCCGCGAAACCGTGCGCGATCATGCTGTGGTCGGACACGGCGAGGCTGTACATGGCCGCGGAGCCTCCGGATTCAGACATGGGTCGCGCTCGCACTGGCCGCCGTCGCAGCCCTCATGGCACGGGCTCCTGGAGAGACGCCACGATGCGCGCATCGCGACTTGCGCCCTGAGACCTGGCGTCTCTTCCGTTCGGCCGGCGCGGACCATGGTCCGCGAATTCCCGGCCGAACTCCCCAACCCTTCTCCCAGAGGGAGAAGGGAGCGTCCAGTGCCCGCTGACGCGGGCGGGTTCCTGGAAAGGGGCGGCGAGCGGGGCAAACGGCCGTGGCAGATGCCAGTGCACATCCGGGTGGAACTCTTCCGGCAGGCGGCAGATGCCCGCGGCCATCAGCGCGCGACCGAACGCTGGATGCGCGGTCAGCATCGCGATCGGGATGCTCGCGCCAAGGCCAATGTAGATCGGCAGGCCGAGCGCCCAGAAGAGCCCGGGCGACTGGATCAAGAGGCAAACGAGACCCGCGATGCCGAGGAGCGTCTGCGGCCACAGACTTGCGGCCGCATGACGAAACGGCAGCCCCGCGGCATCGCGCTGCTGGCCGGTCCAGCCCATTTGGCGTCCGAAAGCGCCGCTCAGCAGGAAGAACGTGACGGCGACCGCGCAGATCGGAGCGATCATCATCCAGAACAGCGTTTCGATCGCCGCGCCGGCGAGCACGTGCGCGCTGCCGCCGAACGCGGCGCGCAGCCTCGGCCGTGCCAGGACGTCTGTGAGCGTGGCGAGTTTCGGCGCGAAGGTCATCGCGATCGCGAGAGCGAACAGCGCGAGCCCAACCTCTTCGCGTACCGGCGCCGAGCGGAAGGTGCCCATCAGCAGGAAGCCGATCCAGCCCACCGGGCTCAGGTACATGGCAATCGCAAGAGCGATCTGGCAGCGGCTGAGGAACTTCAATTTCGGCAGCACGAGAAAATGGAAGTACTGCAAGTTGCCCTGGCACCAGCGCAGGTCGCGCCGGATGAACTCGGTGAGCGTCGGCGGGTTTTCCTCCCAGCTGCCGCCCTCGTCGATCAACACGCGCACCTCGTAGCCCGCGCGGCGCATGAGCACGGCCTCGATCTGATCGTGGCTCAGCACGTGCCCGCCGAGCGGCGGCGTCCCGGGTAGCAGCGGAAGGCGGCAGTGCTCGATGAAGGGCGCGAGCCTGAGGATGGCGTTGTGCCCCCAGTAGGGGCCGCAGTCGCCCTGCCAGCTGGCGGCGCCGAGGGTGTAGGAGCGCATGCCGAGACGCATGCCGAACTGGAAGATGCGCGCGAATGCGCTCGCGCTGGGCAGACCCGTGACGAGCGTCTGCAGGATGCCGATGTGGGGGCGGCGCTGCATGATCCGCACCAGCCGCAGCATCGCCTCCGCCGTCATAAGGCTGTCGGCGTCGAGCACGATCGCGAACGCGTGATCGGGTCCCCAGCGCTCGCAGAAGTCGCGGATATTGCCCGCCTTGTAGCCGGTGCTGTGGCTGCGCCTGCGGTAAGTGACAGCGAGCCGGGCCCCGAACCGTTGCGACAGCTCCTGCGCGACCGCTTCCTCCGCAGCAGCAAGCGCGGGGCGGTCGCTATCGCTCAGCACATAGAGGTGGAAGCGCTTCGCCTCGGCGCGGGCCGCGAGCCCGCCGATCATCCACGACAGGTTGCGGCACAGCCGCTCGGGATCCTCGTTGCGGACGCAGACCAGCAGCGCGGTGGATTCGGTGATGGGGTCGTCGCCGACCGGTTCTTGCAGCTCGGGCGATACGACGGCGGCCGGGGTGCGCGAGAAAGCCATGAGGACGAGGCCGATCACGGCATTCCAGAACCCGATGACGGTCCAGGGTAGCGTGATCGAGAATGCCGCCAGCATCGCAAGGCCGATCGGATCGGGGCGCTCGACGAAGAGCGTCGAGGCCATGAGGACGAGCATGCCCGCGGCGGTCACGCTGCAGAGGAGCAGGAAGCCGATGCGGCGCAGGCGAAGGCCGCGCGCCGCGCGGCCGGAAATGGCGTGGTACAAAGCTGGTCTCGGGTCGAGGGTAGTATCCCTACAGCATGCGCTGCAGCAACCCATCCTTGCGGATGAAGGTGTGATAGAAAACGCCTGCGACATGTCCACCGATGAGCGCGATGATCGAAAGCGCACCGATGCGGTGCGCAAGCGCAAGGAGCTTCGCGAGCTCCTCGTCCTTGCCGAGCGGAGACGGCAGCGGCAGCACTCCGAACACGGACAGCGGAAAACCCCAGGCGTTCGTTGCGAGAAAGCCGATCACCGGCAGCGTCAGCAGCAGCACGTAGAGCGCGACATGGGTCGCGTGAGCCGCGACCCGGATCACGGCGGGCGTATCGGCGGGCAGCGGCGGCGGAGGATGCCTCCGGCGATAGGCGAGGCGCATCAGCGTGAGTACCCATACGATCACGCCGAGGCTCTCGTGGACGTTGTAGAGCCGCAGCTTGAATGCTTCCTCCTCGGGCCGGAAATAGGCGATCCAAAGACCCAGGACAATGATCACGCCCACCAGGGCCGCGGTGATCCAATGGATGCAGCGCGCGGGGACGGCGTAGCGGACGGTGCTCATGGTGTGGACTCGGCGGGTCGGCGGCTGCAGATCGGGACAGGTGTCTCGGACGCAGCGGAGTATACCGCCGGGGCGGATAACCACTCGCGCTGTCGTGTCGATTCGAACCGTATGCTCGCTTCTGCGAGCCCGCTCCGACCAGTCGAGCGGCCGCCCATGAGCTCGTCTAGTACGGTGAATCGTAAATTCGTCGTAATTCGTCATTCCCGCGCAAGCGGGAATCCAGAAGGAGACTCCACCTGGACCCCCGCGTTCGCGGGGGTGACGAACTTCTGACTCAGGACACTAGAAGGGGGCCACCTCCAATTTACTCGACAGATTTTGCCGCCACGCGCCGCAGCGCATTCATGAGTCGGGCGGCTACCGGCGGTAGATACGCCCCTGGGCGCGAAATGACACCAAGCGATCGTTCGATCCGAAGCGGCGCAACGTCGAGTAGCGCCAATTCGCGCATCGCGCCGGAAGCTCGCACCGCGCCGGTGGGTAGATAGCCGACCATATCCGAGCGAGCCACCGCAGCGAGCAGCACCTGCGTCGAGTTCGACTCGAGCGCCACATCCGGCGCCGGCAACCGGCTCGTTTGAAATGCGTGTTGCAGCGTGCGCCGCGAAGTAACCGATGCGTTGGGCAACGCCCATCGGACACCGGCGAGCTGCGAGAGATCTATTTGGCGGGCTCGCGCAAGTGCATGCCGTTTGCGGGTAAATACCGTCAACACGTCTTCGCCGAGCGACTCGTAGGTCATACCCGCAATACGGGGCTCCGGAAAACTGCCGAACACGAGATCGAGCTCGCCGCGCTCGAGCGCTGCGAGCAACACGTCACTGAGCCCCACGACGACCTGAATGAACAGCCTTGGCGATCCGCGCAACAGCTCGGCGCATACCGCTGGCAATATGTGCTCACCCGCTGTCGGCCCCGTGCCAATCCGCAACTGACCTGATGCCCCTGAGCTCAGATCCTTCGCCTCACGCAATGCGCCGTCGACAGCCGTATGAATATGCGTCGCGCGCGCGATCAGGGCGATACCGACCTGCGTGAGCACTACGCCGCGCGGTGTGCGTTCCAGCAATCTTGCTCCCACGGAAGCCTCCAACCGGGCGACGCTCTTGCTCAACGCAGGCTGCGTGAGCTTGAGCGTTTCCGCCGCCCGCCCGATGTGGCCGTGCCGAGCGACAACGCGAAAGTACTCCAGATCCCGAAGCTCCATAGATTCCTAAAAGTTATCCGATGCTCACCTACTGGAATTTTACGGCATGGAACGGTTGCGCCAGAATGGGGCGGTCGTCACGGCTCACCGAGTCTGGCCACCGTAAACATCTTTCGGGTGCGCGACGATTACGAACGCTGGTCGATGGTGGTGAAGAACGCGGGCATTACCCTGGACTGACCCGGTGTGTTCAGGGCGCGGCCTGCTACGCGCCCGGTTCCGACAAGCGAAGGCGGCATGAGCACAATGGTCGAAACCGCCGTGCTGAGCAACGATATGAAAAGTGTTCCAGGTCTCGAAGCTCCATCGATGGCTGGAAGTCCAACAACCGCTACCCATCAACCCGCGGTCGCGCAGCCTGCGGTCCAGTCCGAGCAAGCGCAGGTCGAGCGATGGCTCGAGCAACTGAATGCAGCACTACGGAGCGCAAATCCAGCATCTGTCGCGTCGCTGTTTGCGCTCATGACCAACCTGCACGAGCTGAAGGGCTTCGAGGAAAGGATCGGCGAACGACGACCCACGGGCGAGGCCTATTCGCGCAATTTCGGCGGCACCAACTGGAAGGACCAGCGCATCGCCAGCGAACGTTACGCCGACCGCGAGCCCACCGCGCTGGTGGTCGGCGGCGGCCAGGCCGGGCTGACCGTGGCCGCAGCGCTGGGTCATTTGGGCGTGGACACGTTGGTGATCGACAGGCTGCCGCGCGTGGGCGATTGCTGGCGCACGCGTTACCACTCGCTGGCACTGCACAATCCCACGCAGTTCAATCACCTGCCCTACATGCCGTTTCCTCCCAACTGGCCCGTGTATCTGCCCAAGGACATGCTCGCCGAGTGGTTCGAAGCCTACGCCATGGCGATGGAGATCAATTTCTGGACCAGCACCGAACTGGTCAGCGGCAGCTACGATGACGCCAGCGGCCGATGGTCAGCCGTGTTGCGCAACACCGCCGATGAGCGCCAGCGTACCGTGCGGCCCAAACATCTCATCTTCGCCAACGGCTTGGTCGGGGCACCGAACATACCCGAACTGCCCGGCCTCAAGGAGTTCAAGGGCGACCTGATGCACACCAGCGCGTTCAGCAACGGCGCCAACTGGCGCGGCAAAAAGGCGCTGGTGCTGGGCACCGGCAGCAGCGGTCACGACATCGCCCAAGACCTGCACGCCAATGGCGCCGAGACCACCATCATCCAGCGTGGTCCCACCATGGTGTTGAGCATCAGTCCGAGCGCAAAGCTCACCTATGGCATCTACGACGGCGTGCCGCTCGAGGATGGCGACCTGTTCGCGATCGTTAACACCCTGCCGGTGTTAAAGCGCATCCTTGAGGCCATGACCGCGCGCATGGTCGAATTCGACCGCGAACTGATCGACGGCCTGGTCGCCCGCGGCTTCAAGTGGCACGACGGCGAAGACCACTTGGGGCACAACATGCTGATACGCACGCGCTACGGCGGCTATAACCTCGACGCCGGCTGCTCCGAGCTGATCGTCAAGGGCGAGGTGGGCCTGCTGCAATTCGATGCGATCGAACGCTTCGCCACCGGAGGCGCTTTGCTCAAGGACGGCTCGCTCCAGCCCGCAGACCTGATCGTCCTCGGCACCGGCTTCGTACCGCAGGAAGCGGTGGTGAAAAAGCTGCTGGGCGAATCCGTCGCAAACAAGGTCGGGCCGATCTGGGGCCTGGGTACGGACGGCGAAATGAACAACATGTGGAAGCGTACGCCGCAGCAAGGCCTGTGGTTCGTGGGCGGCAGTTTTTCGAACTGCCGGATCTTCTCGCGCCATGTGGCGCTGCAGATCAAGGCGATCGAGGAAGGGCTTATGCAACAGTAGGGCGTCTATTCACACCTCAATGAGAAACTGTAGTCATTTTCCACATAGGATGATCACGACATGACCTTTGTGTTTCGTTGTGCACTACTGGTGCTGGCCTCGCAAATGACAGGGTTCGGCGCGCACGCGCAACAGCCGTACCCTTCCAAGCCGATACGCATGCTGATCCCCTCGCCGGCTGGCGGTGGCACCGACACCCTGGGCCGTTTATTGCAACCGGGTCTGGCGGAATCATTGGGGCAACCGGTGGTGGTGGACAATCGCGGCGGCGCCAGCGGACAAATTGCGGGAGCCGCACTCGCGAAAGCCACCCCCGATGGCTACACGCTGCTTTTTGCCTACGGCGGCGTGCTCACCACCGGCTTGCCACTCTATGGCAAGTTGCCGTATGACCCGATGCGCGATTTTGCGCCCGTTGCGATGCTGGCGCATGTGCCGGGCGTGCTGGTGGCGCATCCGTCGTTTCCCGCCAAGTCGGTGAGCGAGATTATCAAAATGGCGAAAGCGAAGCCGGGCGCGATGACGCACGGCACGTCCAGCATCGGCTCGAGCTCGCATTTGAACATGGTGCTGTTCAAGCAGATGGCGGGCATCGATATGCTGCAGGTGTCGTACCATGGCGATGCACCGGCGCTGGTGGCGTTGATGGGCGGGCATGTCCCGTTTGCGTTCAGCCATACGGTGGCGGCGCTGCCGCACATTCGGTCGGGCAAGCTGCGCGCGATTGCGGTGGCAACCGCGAAGCGCGTACCGATTTTGCCGGATACGCCGACAGTCGCCGAAAGCGGGCTGCCCGGCTTCGAAGGGCTGCTGTTCTATTGCCTCATGGCGCCCGCAAAAACCCCTTCAAGCGTGATCAACAGACTGCACGAAGTGGTGACCCAGCTCAAACATTCGGCGTCGGTCGAACAGCGGCTTACGTCGTTGGGCGCAGTGCCATACGACATGCCGCTCGCTGCCATGGCGCCCTTCTTGCAAAGCGAGCTCGACAAATGGACGCGCGTTATCAACGCCGCCGGAATAAAACCTAAGCGGTAGTCGGGTCCGCCGGACTTCACCGGGGGCCGGTCTCGGATGCCAGAACCGGTGTGGCCGGAACGTCCATGATGTGAACGAGCGCATACCGCCTGTCGTCCGCCTGGCCCCGTTACGCACGTGGTCGTGTCAGGAAATTCCTGACACGGTTTGTAGGCGCCGGCTGACTTCGGTCGAGCGCCCCCTCGGCTAATGTGCGCACATGGCGCCGCAAGACGACAGCCTGCCGCGGCCGATTCGGGCCCGCGGGCGCGTTCGTCCTTGCCTTGTCCGCTCCGACTCCCGGCGGAGAGACGTTGACAGCGGCGCCTCCGAGGTCACGGTCCGGGCTGTGTAACCCACGAAAAGGGGATGCGACATGCAAGCAATATTGACGAGTAAGCCGACGCACGAAGTCATCGCGGCCATCCAGGCGCTCGATCTCGATTCCGTGAAGTCGAGGCTGATGGATGCGGAATTGGGCGAGGGCTGGACGCGCGAGTATGCCGAGCGGATCGAAGCCGCGTACAGAACCTACCTCACCATGCTGGTCAAGCACCAGGAGCATGCCGAGCACATCATGCTGAGCAAGGATGTCGACGAGTTCTGGCATACGCATATCCTGCAGACGATGAAGTACGCCGCGGACTGCGAGGCCGTGTTCGGCGCCTTCCTGCACCACAATCCGCATGTCGGGGAGCGCACCCAGGCCGATCTGGACGAACGCGAGAAAATGGCTGATATCACGCGCGCGCTGTACGAGCAGGAATTCGGAGATGGCCGCGGTGCCAACGTCGCCTGGTCGGG
>WHTS01000104.1 GCA_009377585.1 Betaproteobacteria bacterium | reverse complement strand
CTCTCAAGAAACCCAACCAGGTTTCTTAGCCGCGCCTGCCCGCCTGCGGGGCTAATACTGCTCATGAGGAGGGGAATGGTTACAGCTTCCCCTCCTCTCATGAGGAGGGGTGTCGGCGCAGCCGACGGGGTGGTGTGGTTTCGGGGGCGGCACGACCGGAACCGGGCGGGGACTTCGACGGTCAACATGCCCTTCGGAGTATTGCACCGGGCGCAGTCGTCAGATCGACTCGATGCGCCCGGCCCGTTTCCCCACCACGACCAGGAGGCCGATCGTGTCGCGAGTAAACACCATACCGGACGGAATGCACTCTGTGACGCCCCATCTCGTATGCGCCGGCGCAAGCGCCGCGATCGAGTTCTACAAGAAGGCGTTCGGCGCCGAGGAGCTCGCCCGTCTGCCCGGGCCGGATGGCAAGCTGATGCACGCCCTGATTCGCATCGGCGACTCTCCCGTGATGCTCGTGGACGAATTCCCCGCCTGGGACGCGCTCGGCCCGAAAACACTCAAGGGCTCGCCCGTCACCCTCCATTTGTACGTCGACGATGTCGATGCATTCGTGCAGCGCGCGGTCGATGCGGGCGCGAGAGTCACGGCGCCGCCGTCCGACATGTTCTGGGGCGACCGCTACGGCAAGCTGGAAGACCCGTTCGGCCACCACTGGTCGGTCGCGACTCACATCCGCGACGTGTCGGGCGAAGAACTGCAGCAGGTGATGAAACAGATGGGCGGATAGCCGCCCGCGGCGCGGCCGGCGTATTGCGTCCGGCCGCAGCCGCGCATAAGCTGACGCAACAACATGGGAGGATCGAGCATGCGCGCACGATCGACGTGGCTGCTCGCATTGCTGGTGGCGTGGCTGCTCGGTCTCGGTCTCGGCCTCGGCCCGGCGCTGGCAGCCGAACGCATCATCCTGGAGACGAAATCTCCGTTCAACACCATTGTCGTGAGCGAGGACGACGAGGGGCTGCGCATCCTGCGCTTCGCGCGCTTCGGCGCGCGCCAGAGCGTGGTGAAACTGGGCGACCCCGATCATCTGGAGCTGCCGTATGCGCGCGTGATGATCCCGATCGGTTTCCTGTTCGTGGACGAGCCGCGCAGCGCGCTGGTCATCGGGCTGGGCGGCGGCACCATCCCGAGCTTCCTGCGCAAACGCTTCCCGCAGATGAGAATCGACGTGGTGGACATCGACCCGGGCGTGGTGGACGTCGCCAAGAGCCACTTCGGCTTCCGCGAAGACGAGCGCATGCGCGCGCACGTCGAGGACGGCCGCCGCTTCGTCGAGCAGGCCAGGCAACGCTACGATCTGGTGTTTCTCGACGGCTTCGGTACCGACAGCGTTCCGCCCCACCTCACCACGCGCGAGTTCCTGACCGCGGTGCGCGAGATCGTCACGCCACGGGGCGCGGTGATCGGCAACGTCTGGGGCCGGCAGGTGAATCGCTTGTACGATTCCATGATCAAGACCTATCGCGCCGTTTACGACGGTCTGCTGGTGGTCGACGTGATCGGCTCCGGCAACAAGATCGTGATCGCGATGCCGGACAAGCGTGAGCTGCCGTACTACGAGCTGGTGGAACGCGCACAGCAGATCTCGCGCAAGCTCGCGCTGCGCCACAGCGTAGCCGAAGTGGCCGAGCGCAACGTGCGCGAGCCGGGCGAGGACGGTGTGAGCGGGAAGCTCCTGACCGACGCCGAGGTCGGCGCGGTGCTCGCCCGCTGAAGGAAGGTTCAGGCCGTGAACCGTCCGGGTTCGCCCCAGGCGTAAGTCGCGCAAGCGCAGCTGCCGTCGTTTTCGAAATCGAGCGTCCGGCACAGTCCGCGCACCAGGTTGAGCCCGCGCCCGTGCACGTCGCTCGGCGCTTCCTGCGGCAGCGCGCGCCAGTCGAAACCCTCGCCGCTGTCCTCGATGCGAATTGCGAGCTCACCGCCGCCGCGCCACTGCGCGCACACCGCGCTCAGGCGAACCCAGCCGGTCGACAACGATGCGAGCTGCCGCTCGCGCGCCGCGACGTAGCGCTCGAATCCGTCCGGCAACGCCTTCAACTGCGAGCTCAGGTGCAGTACGCCGTGCTCGAGCGCATTCGAATACAGCTCCGATAGCACGGTGTACAGCGCCGAGCGATGCTCGTCCAGCCCGGGAATTTCCCGCAGCTGCGTGAGCAGCATGGGAACCGGGTCGCTCACGCGTAATGCGTCGGCGTGCAGATCGAGCGAAATGCGCCACTGCCCGCACGTGTCCGCTACCGCGCCCGAATCGGCGCTGATGCCCGTTGGCGCGCGATTGGAATCGAACAGCTCGTGCGACAGGTGAATTTCGACCAGGCTGGCGTCGTCGAAAATCGGCTCGCCGGCGCGGAACGCGTGCAGCGCCTGCGCGACCCCGAGTGCGGACGCCGAGTTGCTCGGACCATCCGCAGCCGCGCGTTCGAGCCGCGCGCGTCCGAACGGTTCGCCGTGCGCATTGACGGCTTCGTGCACCCCGTCGCTCGCAAGCAGCACGCGGCTATTCGGCGCAACCGCGACCAGCCGCATGCAGTCGGCCAGGTCGAGCTCGGCCTGAATCCCCAACGGCAGGTTCGATGAGCGCAAGCGCTCCCGAATGCCATCGGCGTCCAGTACGAGGACATCCGGCATGCCGCAGTTGGCGACCCAGATGCGATCGAGCGAGCGGCTCACCTGAACGAAGACGGCCGCGAGGAATTTGCCGGTGGGGAGCTGCGCCGCGAGCTTGCGATTCATCTCCAGCAGAATCTGCTGGGGCGCAAAGCCCTTCGCGGTCATCGAGCGGAAGATCTCCGCCGTGGGCATTGCCGCCAATGCAGCCGCAAGTTCGTGGCCGGTGAAGTCGCCGAGCAGCACGTTGAGATCGCCCGATGGACAGTACTCGGCGAGATAGATGTCGGCGCTGAAGCTGTCCGTCGCCATGAGGTCCGCGTGCAGCGCGCTCGTCGACGGGCTTCACCAGGAAGTCGTCTCCACCCGCGTCGATGCTGCGCACCAGGTCGGCCGTATCGCCCGCGCCGCTGACGAAGATCACCGGCACGAATTCGGATCCCGCGAGCGCCTTGATGCGCTTCGCGGCCTCGAGCCCGTCCATCGTCGGCATGTGCATGTCCATGAAGACGATGCTGGCGCGGTGCGCTGCGAATTGAGCGACCGCCTCCAAGCCGTCGACCGCGACCTGGTAGCCGGAGCGCACGAGCAGCGACTCGAGCAGCAACCGAGCGCTCGGGTCGTCGTCGACGACCAGCGCGGTGCGTGCGTGCACCGCCCGCTCGCCTCCGGTCACGGGGTCAACCGACGGCATGCGCATCTTCCCACGCACCTTCCCGAGCACGGTTGGCGAGCCGCAGCAGCAGCGGCTTCACGCGCTCCAGTTCGCGTTCGATCTCGTCGATGCCCGCGGCAGCTGCGGACAAGCTGCCTGCCTTGGCCTCGGATTCGAGATGGCGCGCGACCGCGGACAGCGCCGTCGCGCCCACGTTCGCCGCGCTCGACTTCAAGGTATGCGCCTGCCGGTACACACCGTCGCCGTCGCCGCGCCGGCAGGCATCGCGCAAAGTCTCCAGAACCTCGGCCGCCGACTCGAGGAACACCGTGATCAACTCGACGAAGTCGTCGCCGATCGCATCGCGCAGCGCATCCAGGCGCGCGCGGTCGAGGGCCATTTCGCCCGCATCGCGCCGCACGGGGAGCATCACCGGGACGGCTGCAGTCACCGGGACGGCTGCAGCCAGCGACAATGCGGCGTGTTCGCTCTCTTTCCCGCTTGCGACCGGAAGCCAGCGGCTCAGGGCGTTCACGAGCTGGGCGCGCAGGAACGGCTTGGGCAGGAAATCGTCCATTCCCGCATCGAAGCACGCGCTGCGCGCCTCGGCCACGACGTTGGCCGTCATTGCGACGATGGGCACGCGCCGCGCGCCGCCGGCTTCGCGGGCGCGGATGACGCGAGCCGCCTCCAGCCCGTCCATCCTCGGCATGTGCATGTCCGTGAGGATGAGATCGTATTCGATCGCATTCACGCATTCGATCGCCTCTTCGCCATCCACCACCGCATCCACCTCGAGCCCCAGCTTGCGCAGCACCGCCACCGCCACACGCCGGTTCACCTCGTTGTCCTCGACCAGCAATATCCGCCCCGAGAAGCGCTCCGCGGGTGCTTCCACCCGCTGGCGCAGCAGTATCTCACCGAACGGCCTGCCGGCGACCGCAGCCTCGAGCACCTTGCGCAACAGCGACGAACGGGCGGGCTTGATCAGGTAGCCGGCGAACCCCACCGCTCGGGCTCGCGCACTGTCGTATTTGTGTCCGCCGGAGGTGAGCAGCACGATCGGAAGCGTGCGCCAGCGCGGATCGGCGAGCATGCGCCGGCCCAGCTCGATACCGTCGGTCCCGGGCATGTGATGGTCCAGGACGACGGCATCGAACGCTTCGACGGCGCCGGCGGCATGCAATCGCTCCCAGGCTTGCGCAGCGTCGGCGGCGACGGTGACGCGCATGCCGAAGGCCTGCATTTGCTTGCGCAGCACCATGCGATTGACCGGATGATCGTCGACCACCAGCACGCGCTTGCCGTCGAGATCGCTCTGCTCCAGCGGCGGCTGCTCGGCGCCGGCGGGCAGGCTCGCGCTGAACCAGAAGCGCGAACCCTTGCCCGGCGTGCTTTCGACGCCGATTTCTCCGCTCATGAGCTGCACCAGACGCCGGCAGATGGCAAGACCGAGCCCGGTACCGCCGAAGCGCCGCGTGGTCGACGTGTCGGCTTGCGAGAACGGCTCGAACAGCCGCCGGCAATCCGCAGCTGCGATCCCGACGCCGGTGTCCTCCACTTCGAACAGCACCTGCGCGTCCTCGGCGCTCTCGCCCGCGGCGCTCGCCCGCAGCAGCACGTGGCCGCTCCCGGTGAACTTGATCGCATTGCCGAGGAGATTGCCCAGAACCTGGCGAATACGGCCGGGATCGCCGATCACGCAGCGCGGACAGCTCGCATCGATCTGCACCGCGAGCTCGAGCGATTTGGCCGCTGCTCTCGGCGCCCACAGCGCCGCCACGTCCTCCACGGTGGCCGCGAGCTCGAACGCGATCGGCTCTAAGGCGAGCTTGCCCGCCTCGATCTTGGACATGTCCAGGATGTCGTTCAGGATGTCGAGGAGCGAGGTGGCCGAGCCATGCAGCGTCTGCACGTAGCTGTGCTGTTCGGCGCTGAGCTCCGTATCGAGCAGCAGGCCGGCCAAGCCCAGTACGCCGTTCATCGGCGTCCTGATCTCGTGGCTCATGGTGGCGAGGAATTCGCTCTTGGTCCGGGCCGCGGCTTCAGCGTTCACGCGCGCCTCCACCATGCGCCGCTCGATCTCCTTGCGTTCGGTCACGTCCAGTCCGATGCAGAAGACGCCCTGCACTTCCCACTCTGCATTGACGTCCGGAATCAGCGTGACTTCCATCCAGCGGCGCTGAGCGCCGACGATATCGATCTCCCGGTCGTAGGTCACCATCTCGCCTTCGAGCGTACGCCGGAAGTGCGGCTCGATGGCGCGGTACTGCGCTTCGCCGAGGACGTCGATCAATCGTTTTCCAGGAAGCGCGTCAACGTCCGTGCCGGCCATCACGGCGTAGCGCCGGTTCGCGTACAGGAAACGGAAGTTCCGATCGAGCCGCACGATCGTGGCGGGAACGTTGTCGCTGATCGTGCGCAGCTCCCGCTCGCGCCGAGCGACCTCCTCCTCCGCAGTCTTCTCCCAGGTCACGTCGGCGTTGGTCCCGACCAGCCGTAGCGACCGTCCGTTGGCGTCTCGCTGCGAGACCTTGCCGTGGCTTCGAACCCACACCAGTGTCCCGTCAGCGCGGTGCACGCGATGCGTCACGCCATAGAACGGCGCACTGCCGGTCAATGCGGCCCGATAGGCGTGGTTCACCGCGGCGCGGTCTTCCGGGTGCACGCGGCCGAAGAGCTGCGCGAGCGAGGTGTGGGTGGCCGCGGCGGGCTCCCCCATCATGCTGCACCAGCGCTCGGACAGGAACACCTCGCCGGTTGCCACGTTGAGGTCCCAAAGGGCGAGTTGCGAGCCCTCGACCGCGAGCTCGAGCCGCTCGCGCGAACCGAGCAGCGCCTTGTCGCTTTCCAGGCGCTCGATCTCGGCGGAAATGCGCGAGGCGGCCATGGACAACAACGAGGTTGCCAGCACCGGCTGATCGAGCTGGCCGAGCCCGTACAGCGCGACGATCCCGAGCGATCGGCCGTCGGCGCTCTGCAGCGGGTGTCCGATATAGGATTGCGCCTGGAATTCGGCGGCCAGGCGCGAGCCGGGAAACTTCTCGCGCAAGCCGCTGACATGACAACACAGCTGCCGGCCCAGCACCTCGACGCACGGTTCGCCTTCGATGTCGTAGCAGCGCTCGGTCGCGTGCCCGCTGCCCGACCAGAGCGAAACGATCCGTAGCGTCCGTGGCTGCTCGCAGACTTCCGCGATCAAGGCGTAGCGAACGCCGAGCGCCTGGGCGAGCGAGCAGGTGGCCGCGTGCAGCAGCGCCATCCCGGTTGCCTTGGAGGTGCCGGCGATGAAGGCGCTCATCGCCCGTTCGGCCCGGCGCTCGCGCGACAGGTCGCGGATCAGCGCGATGCGCCGGATACCGTCCTGCTCAGGCACCTCGCTCAATGCCATGTCGAGCGGAAACGCGCTGCCGTCGCGGCGCAATCCGTGCAACTCGCCGACACTCGCAGCCGGTTGTTCGGGATGACTGCCCGCGTCGCCTGCTTCGCTTGCCGCCTGCATGGCGCGGACCTGCGGAACCAGCAACGCAGCCTCGCGCCCGATGAGCTCCGAAGCTTCCCAGCCGAACAGACGCTGTGCGGCGCCATTGACCGATTCGATCATGCCGCGGGTGTCGGTGACGACCAGCGCGTCGGCCATGTTGGCCACGACCGCGCGCTGGCGCGCTTCGGAAGCGGCGAGCTCGGCAGTGCGCCGCGCGACCAGGGTCAACATGTCGCGCCGCCAGCTTGCCCACAGCAGCGCTGCGATCGCGGCCGCGGCCGTGAGCGCGCAGCCAAGCAGAAACACGAGCATCGGCTCGTCGGTGCGGTTCGCGGCGATGAAGGCGTCGGTCGGCGTAAATTCGAGCTCCCAGGTGCGGCCGCCGATGTCCAGTCTCGAGGTACGCATCGTTTTGCCCAGCAAGGGGGTGTCCGCGGGCCGCTCGTGCACTGCGAGCAGGTTGCGTCCGAGCGGGACAGCGCGATCGGTCACACGCACGGCGAGCGCATTGGATGCGCTGCGCATTACATTGTCGACGACGGTCTGCGCCCGGTAGACCGCGACCAGAAAGCCGCGCAACGGTTGCGGTTCGGCCGCCGGGCCGCGGCTCAGGGGCACCGGGATGATCACCTGGTACAACGCCGGCTCGTACGGAAAATTGGCGGTGTGAATCGGCGCGGTCAGCTGCGGCTTTCCGCGCTGATGGGCGCGGGCGAAGATTTCGCGCTCGGCTGCATCGACATTCCTCTCCGCAGGCGCGGCGGCGCCGGCAAAGTGGGCGATGTAGCGCGGATTCGCATCCAAGCCAGGCGATGCGCCGCGCCGCTCGGGAGCGGACGGCGCCCGGCCGGATGCATCGATGACCGAGGCGTCGAACCACATGAGCGTGCGCAGATTGGGCAGCGCCGTGCCGCGGCGCGCCAGGCGCTCGAAGGCCTCGCGATCGATCGAGTCGGCCGTGTCCAGATGTCCTGCGACGGTGAACAGGTCGTCGTGATAGCGCTCGATCTCGTATTGCAAGCGTTCGGCGCGAGCGGTTGCAACCTCGTTGAAACGCGCGACGATGCGCCGCTCGACGGAGGCTTTCACGCCCACGACCACGGCGATCGTGATCGCGACGCCGATCGCGGCGACGATCAATGCAATGACCCGGGGAATTTCGGGTCGTGTTCCCGCTTTCGGCTGGCGTGGCACCGTGGGCTCGTTCGTTGCCGATTCGAACCCATATCGGCGGCGCCGGCGAAATCTTTACCGCCAGCTACAGCTCGTAGGAATCCCTGCTCCCGGCCATCGCCTTCTCCACCAGGGCGCGGGAAAGGCTCGGTGCGAACAGCTCGATGAAGGCATAGGTGAACTGGCGCAGCCGCCGCCCGCGCAACAAGGCGATGCGGGTCGTGTTGGTTCGGAACAGGTGGCTCGCATCGAGCATGCGCAGATCCCCGTCGCGCCGGGAATCGAACGCCATGGCGGCGATGATGCCCACGCCCAGCCCCAGCTCGACGTAGGTCTTGATGACATCGGAATCGATGGCGGCCAGCACGATATCCGGCTTGAGCCCGCGAGCGGCGAACGCCTCGTCGATGTGCGTGCGCCCGGCGAAGGCGGAATCGTAGGTAATGAGCGGATAGCGAGCGAGCGCCTCAAGCGACACGCGGCGCTCGACGCTCAAGGGATGAGCCGCCGGCACGATCAGCGCGTGCTGCCAGGTGTATCCCGGCAAAGCGAGCAGGCGCGGATAATTCGCCAGCGCTTCGGTTGCGATGCCGACATCGGCCGTACCCGCGAGTGTCATTTCGGCGACCTGCGGCGGGTTGCCCTGCAGCAGGCTCAGATGCACCCGCGGGTAGCGGCGCTTGAACTCGGCCACGACGCCGGGCAGCGCGTAGCGCGCCTGCGTATGCGTGACCGCAATGGTGAGCGCACCGGCCTCCTGATCGTGAAATTCGGCGGCGGCCCGGCGCAGGTTCTCCGTTTCCTCCAGCACTCGCTCGACGATCTGGGCGAGCGCCCGACCCGCCTCGGTGAGGGCGGTCACCCGTTTGCCGCGCCGCACGAAAAAATCAATCCCCAACTCGTCCTCCAGCTGGCGAATCTGGCGCGAAATGCCAGGCTGCGAGGTATGCAGCCGTTCGGCTGCAGTTGTGAGGCTGAGCCCCGCGCGGATCGTTTCGCGCACATAACGCAGCTGCTGCAGGTTCATCCTGGCCTCTTAATGCTATTTGGTTCTAAGCAAAGAATAACAAATTCGTTCTGCACATAAGGCGCGGAGACTATCCTCCCGGGCACTTTTTGCGGGGACTGCTGCATGTACCGGTACGACGCCATCGATCAACGCCTCGTGGACGAGCGAGTTGCGCAGTTTCGCGATCAGACCCGGCGCTTCCTTGCCGGCGCGCTCTCGGAGGACGAATTCAAGCCATTGCGGCTGCAGAACGGTCTTTACATTCAGCGACATGCGCCAATGCTGCGGATCTCCGTCCCGTACGGGATGCTCGCCAGCCGGCAATTGCGCAAGCTCGCCCACATCGCTCGCAGCTACGACCGGGGCTATGGGCACTTCAGCACCCGGATGAACCTGCAGCTCAACTGGCCCAGGCTCGAACAGGTTCCCGATATCCTGGCGGAGCTGGCCAGCGTGCAGATGCACGCGATTCAGACCAGCGGCAACTGCATCCGCAACATCACCACGGATCATTTCGCCGGCATCGCGCCCGACGAGGTGGTCGATCCCCTGGTCTGGTGCGAAGTGCTGCGGCAATGGGCCACCTTCCACCCCGAGTTCGCCTACCTGCCGCGCAAGTTCAAGATCGGGGTGAGTGGCTCGCCGGCGGACCGCGCCGCGGTACAGATCCACGACATCGGCTTGCACGCCGTGCGCGCCGACGACGGCGCAATCGGTTTTCGCGTCCTGGTCGGCGGGGGGCTTGGCCGCACACCGATCATCGGCCAGGTCATCCGCGAGTTCCTGCCCTGGCCGCACCTGCTCACCTACCTCGAAGCCATATTGCGGGTCTACAACCGCTACGGCCGGCGCGACAACATCTGGAAGGCGCGCATCAAGATCCTGGTCAAGGACCGCGGCATCGATGCGTTCCGCGACGAGGTCGAGCAGGAATGGGCCGCCTGGGGCAAGGACGAGCCCGCCACGCTCACCGAACAGGAGATCGAGCGCATCGGCGGGCGCTTCACGCAACCCGGCTATCGCAAGCTGCCCGAGCGCTGCGACGAGCTCGATCGGCAGTTGGCGGCCTCGCGCGCTTTTGCCACCTGGTACGGTCGCAACGTCCACCCGCACCGCGTCGCCGGCTATGCCGCAGTCACGCTGTCGCTGAAGAAGACCGGAGTCCCGCCCGGCGACGTCACCGCCGAGGCGATGGAGACCATCGCCGACCTCGCCGATCGCTACAGCTTCGGCGAGCTGCGCGTCACGCACGAGCAGAACCTGGTGCTGGCCAACGTAGAGCGCTCGGCGCTGCACGCCCTGTGGCAGGAAGCACGCGCGGCCGGGCTCGCCACGCCGAACATTGGCATGCTCACCAACATCATCGCCTGCCCTGGCGGCGACTTCTGCTCGCTGGCGAACGCGCGCTCGATCCCGATCGCGCAAGACGTTCAGCGCCGCTTCGACGACCTGGACTATCTGTTCGACATCGGCGAGATCGACCTCAACATCTCGGGCTGCATGAATTCGTGCGGCCACCACCACATCGGCCACATCGGCATCCTGGGCGTGGACAAGCACGGGAGCGAGTACTACCAGGTCTCGATCGGCGGCTCGCAAGGTCCGCAGGCCGCGCTCGGCAAGGTCATCGGTCCCGCGTTCGGCATCGATGAAGTGGGTGGTGTGATCGAGTGCCTGATCGAGTGCTACCTCGCGCACCGCGACAGCGATGCCGAACGCTTCATCGACACCGTGCGGCGCATCGGCGCCGACCCGTTCAAGGAATACGTCTATGGCAAGCCTCATTCGGCACGGGCACGCAGCCACCGAGACCTGGCGGCTGCTTGATGCCGCTGCGCTGGAAGCCTGGCAAGGCGGCGAGCGGGACACGCAGAGCCCGGGCGTACTGATTCCGCTCGCGCTGTGGCTCGAGCAGCCGCAGGAACGCCGCGACGCGGTGCGCGGCTCGTTCGGCGTCGTTCTGCAAGGCAGCGACGATCCGACCGCGCTGGCGGCGGATTTCGAACGCATCCCGGTCGTCGCGATCCAGTTCGCGCGCTTCAACGATGGCCGCGGTTACTCGATTGCACGCCTCCTGCGGCAACGCTACGGCTATCGGGGCGAGCTGCGCGCGATCGGCGACGTGCTGCGCGACCAATTGTTCTACATGAAGCGCGTGGGGTTCGACGCATTCGAGTTGCGCGCCGATCAGGATGTCGAGAACGCTCTGCGCGCATTCGAGGATTTCAGCGAAACTTACCAGGCCGCGGTCGATCAACCGATTCCCTTGTTTCGCCGGCGGGTGGCATGAGCTTCCCGGGCGAGGGGCGGTCGTCGTTCGCTTCCCGGGCGAGGGGGGTCGTTGCGAGCTTACCGGGCGAGGGGCCCCGCTTGCGGGGATCGACCGCAAAGCGAACTGCCGCCAGGCCGCTAGAGCCTTGGCGTTCGCGCCTCGCTGTCGGTTCGGAGGCGGTCGCGTGACGGTGCTTGGAACCGTTTACCTCGTCGGCGCCGGACCGGGCGCTCCGGATCTTCTCACCGTGCGCGCCGCGCGGCTGCTCGAGCAGGCCGACATCGTCTTTCACGATGCCCTGGTGCATCCGGCAACGATCGCCCTGGCGGCGCGCGCCGAGAAAGTGCCGGTCGGCAAGCGTTGCGGGCACCACTCGGCGGCACAGCACTTCATCAACAAGCGCCTGATCGATGCGGCCCGCAAGCACCGCGTGGTCGTTCGCCTCAAGGGCGGCGATCCGATGGTGTTCGGCCGCAGCCAGGAAGAAATCGACGCCTTGACGGCTGCCGGCATCGCAGTCGAGGTGGTGCCCGGCGTTACCGCCGCCTTGGCGGCCGCGGCGCAGTTGCGCGTCTCGCTCACTCGGCGCGGCCTGAGCCGCAGTCTCACGCTGGTCACGCCGCGGGCAGGCTCCGGCAGTCCCGATCACGACTGGAGCGCGGCGCTTTCGCCGGCGGACACGACCGCGATCTACATGGGCGCCGGCCAGGCCCAGCGCATACGGCAGACACTGCTCGAGCAAGGCTATGACGCGAACACGCCGGTCGCGATCTGCGAATCGGTTTCGCTGCCGCATGCGCATGCGCTGCGCGGGCGCCTCGCCGACCTGGTCGAAATGGCCGCGCAGCTCGGCGGCGGACCGGCGCTCATCCTTGTGGGCAAGGTATTCGCCGCGGCAAGTGCAGCTCGCGCCGAAGTCGCAGATACGCCGCCGGCAGCCGGGCACCCCGCGGTCGCGCCGCGTCGCGCTATTGCACGATCAGTACGGTAGTCACGCCCAGCTCGCGCAGCTTTTCGCGCGCCCGCTCTGCTTCCTTGCGGTCTCGAAACGGGCCGATATGCACGCGGGATTCGATGTAGACCGGGAAACCCTGCGCCTCGAGGTTTGCCTTGAAGGCCTGTGCGTTCGTGGCCTGCAGGAAAACGCCCGCCTGCAGGCGCGGGCCGCGCACCGGCTTGTTCGTGGGCTGCGGCTTGGGCGCAGAGCCGGAAGCCGTCGGCTTCGCATCCGCCTGCGCTGACTTCGTATCCGTCTGCGCCGTCTTCACATCCGTCTGCACTGTCTTCGCATCGGCCTGCGCTGACTTCGACGCCGCCTTCGCTTCGATCGCGGGCTCCGGCGTACCGGCTGCGGCGCCCTTGTCAGCGCTCGTCGCGCTCGCCTGTTCTGTCGTTTTCATCGGTGCGCTCGGAGCCTGTCCGGTGCCATCGGCATTGTTGTCGGCTTGGGGCGCAGGCGCGGAAACCGCTTCTTCGAGCTCGCTAGCAGGCGTTGCGCCGGCCGCTTCGATTGCAGGCACCTGCGCTGCCTCGCTGACGGGAGCAGGCGCGGACGGCTCCGGCTGCTGCGGCAGTGCGATCGGCGCGGTCGCGATCGGCGCGGTTGCGCCCGCCGCCGGTGCGCCGCCCGAGCCGGTTCCGGAGCGCGTGAGCGCGACCACGGCGAGAATCGCAACCCCCGCCAGCACGGCCAGTGCGATGCCGATACGAATCGAAAGGCCTCGCCGCAGCGCCAATGACTGTTCCGGGGTCGAATCGCCCTCGCTCATGATCGGGAGAGACGCCACGACGCATACGTCGCGGCTTGCGCCCTGGAGCCTTGTCGTGGCGTCTCTTCCCTCACCCCCAACCCCTCTCCCAAAGGGAGAGGGGAACGTCGCGTGCCCGCTGATGCGGGCAGGTTCCTGGGTAGGGTCGTGGGCGGGGGCAGCATCAGGCTGCCCGCGACCGGTAGAGCGCCACGATCAAATCCGCTTCGGCGCGCGATATGCCGCAGCTGTCGGCCACCGTCGCGGCGTCCGAGCCGCGCTCGGCCATCTCCACGGCCTCGCGATATTGCCCGGAAGATTGCGGCGCGCGACGCAGGCCGTCGATGGTCGCATCGAGATCGTCGATGCGTGCGCGCAGGCTCGCCATTTCCTCCGCCTGAGCATCCAACCGCTCGCGCGTGCGCCGCTCCTGCTCGGCCTGCCGGCGTGCCGCTCGCATGAAGGCAAGCAGTTCCACCACATACAAGCCGATCGCCAACAGCGCAACGACCGCGACCTGTGCCCATGTCAAAGTGATCGCACCCAGATGGGACTCCTCGCCACGCCCGGCCGATGCGAACCGCCGAACTGTCGCCATCGCAACGGTCGGCCGCAGCGCGTGCATTGGCTCGATTCACGTTAACAAATTCCGCCCCGGTTGTCAGCCCGAGGCGCGGCCCGGGGCCTCGCGGCAAGCGCCGATCACTCGAGGCCGCCTGCAAGCCGCTCGAGCGCCTGAAACAGTTCGCCGTCCGGCCGAGCCAGGTGCTGCAGTATCGTGAAATGATCGGCATCGGCGAGCTCCAGCGTCTCGCAGCGGCAGTGCGGCCAGTGCTCGGCGAGCAACCCGTTCTGGCGCCGAAACTCGCTCGACTCGCGCGCGCCGACCGCCGCGGTGATCGCCACGCAGCGGGAGGGTCGATAGGTCACGGGGCTCGCTACCCGCGCGGCGTTCTCGTCCAGGCGCAAATCCTCGTTCATCGACGTGCGGCGCAGCGGCATCAAGTCGTAGATACCGCTCACCGCGAGCGCCCCCTGCACCAGGTCAGGCGGCAGATCGGGCTCGTATCGATGCCAATCGCATGCGGCCATCATGGCGGCGAGATGAGCTCCCGCCGAGTGGCCGCTGGCGAGCAGCTTTTCCCGCATGCCGCCGTAGGCAGCGATGTTGCGATACACCCAGGCGTGTGCCTTCAGCATCTGGCGCACGATGTGCTCGATGCTTACCTGCGGGCACAGCGCATAGTTCGGCACGGCGAGGGTGAATCCGGCCGGACAAAGCGTGTCGGCCAGAAAGGAAAAGTCTGCCTTGTCGCGCGAGCGCCAGTAGCCGCCGTGGATGAACGTCACCACTGCGCGGGACGCGCCGGATGCGGGAAAGACATCGAGGGTTTCGAGCAGACCATCGCCATATGCGCGCTCGAGGTAGCAGGGGCGGTTCAAGCGCGCGCGGCGCGAACGCTCCTGGTAGGACGCGAAGATCTCCGCATGCTCAGGCACCGCGGCCCGCGCGTTGTACTGGGTCTCGAACCAGGCGTCTTCGGCGAGGGCCATGGCGAAGCGGCGGCGCCCGCTCAGACCTTGGTCTCGACGCCTTGCCGGCGCTGGCTTCGCATGCGGCGCCGATCCAGCCACCACGCCAGGGCGGGCAGCAGGACGAACGATCCCGGCAACGCGAGCACGACCAGGTAGGGGCTCAGGTTGGACAGGCGGCGCAGGTGCACGCGCAGCTCGGCGCGGTCCTCCGCGCTCCAGCGCCCCTTGTTGCGCTGCTTCATCAGCAGCGGCATGAGCCCGCGCACCTGCAGGATCTCGTTCAGCAGATGGCGTTTCTCGCGCGCCGTCAGCTCCTGTGCCGAGCGCAAGACCGCGACGCTTTTCGACCCGATCCGGCGGACCAATGCGCGTGCCATGGGAAGCGCTCAGTAGCCGGCGGAACGCAGGAGCGCGTGCGCGCGCCGCGCGAGCCGCCAGACGGCGAAGCCGCGGGTAGCCAGGCCGAGCATCGTGCGGCCTCGCAGGGCGAATACCGCGACACCGGCCGCAGCCACGACGACGGGGTGCGCGCGCAGGAAGCGGCCGGCCTGGATGACCCGATCGATGATCGATGCGGGTCTCGCCAGTCCCTCCCCATAGCGCGCAACCTCACGCCGCTGCCCTTCGATGCGGCCGCGCAGCCGCTCGCGCTCGACCAGCACCCGGGTGAGCGAGCGCGCCATCATGGCCGCAACAGATCGCGGTCGCGCTGCAGCTCGGCCAGGCTTGCCGCGAATAGCTTCGGCCGTTCGACGGCCTTGATCTTGAGCACGCGCAGTGCCGCGGCGCAACCGGCAAAGTAGATCAAAGCCAGGACGCCGATCGTCAGCAGGCGGTATTGATCCCACAGCGCGATGACGATCCACACCGTCAACAACAGCACCCCGGTGGCGGCGCAGAACAGCGCGATCGCACCCAGGGCGAGCATCTGCAGCCCGCGAACGCCCTGCTCCTGTAGCTCGTTGGAGAGAAGCTGCAGGCGCGCCTGGGCAATGGCGAGCGCGGTCGCGGTCAGTCCCCGCACCGAAGCGAGGATGCCCGGGGAAGACGCATGCTCCCCACCCGACTCGCGCTCCATCACGATCAGCGGCGCCCGATCAGCATGCCGATGATGAGGCCCACGCCGGCCGCGATGCCGACCGCATACCAGGGCTTGTCATGCACGAATTCGTCGGTCACGCGTGCCGCCTCGCGCGTTCTCACCATCACGGCCTCTTCGGCCTCGGCTACCCGTATCTTGGCCGTGTGGATCCGGTCCTGAATGCGCTCGCGCGCGGCCGTCACTTTTTCGCCCGCCTGGGCCGCGGTCGCCCGCAGGAGCTCTTCCGCATCGGCGATCACCAGCTTGAAATCCTGCACCAGCTTGTCCTTCGACAGTTCGTTGCCGACATCGGGCATGACGGTCTCCTTGTGCCTGACAAAAGCGAATTAGGGTACCGGCTTTGTCGCCTGCGATCAACAAATTGGCGCTCGCAACCCTGCGGTAACCTTGTGTTCCGAGGCTACCCGCGCATGCGGCGCAGGGAATTCGGTCGCCGCAAAGCGAGCGGAGAAGGCAGGCGGAAGGGCCTTGCCCGCGCGGGCGACGTGCGGCTGCCAGCTGAGCCGCAGATTATCGCCTGGGGAAGCGCCTGGGCGCCCGCCTTGGATACCCGCTTGGGCAAGCGAGCGGCCGTGCCGCTCGCTGCGGAGAACGATTACTTCTTGCGGCGGAAATCGTCGTGGCAGTTCGAGCAGGCCTTCGCCGTCGCACCGACCTGGGACTTGAGCTGCCCGGGATCGCCGCTCTTGGCGGCCTGGACCAGCTTGGCGGTCTCCGATTGCAGCCGTTCCTGGTTTGACTTGAACTTGTCCGGATCGCTCCAGACCTCGGGCAGCGCGCGCGTATCGAGACCGGATTCGCTTCCCTTGGGGAATCCCTCGAACGGCAAATGGCTCGCTAACGCGACCGTTTCGGCGCGCTTGACCGCTTCCGCCTGATCGTAGGGTCTCTGCCCCTTCGCCATCGCCGCGAGCACGCCGAAATTCCAGCTCATCACCGTGAACGCGGCCTGGCGCATCTTGATGTTGTCTTCGGGCTTTCGTTGTTGCGCGGCCACCTCGAGCGCGCTCCCGATTCCGACCGCGGCGATGACGACCGCGACTACGCAGCTCCTTCTCATTCTGAACTCCTTCTCTACGTTGATGGAACAGCACGAAAGCGCGCGCCGATGGTGCATCCGGCGAGCGTAAAACACAACAGCCGCATAAGGCTTCTCATGGGTTCATCTGCTGGTAGATCGTGCGCGCCAGAGTCAGCATCTCGGCCTTATCCAGCTCGCCCGATAGCGCGTAACCGAGGCTGCGATCGGTCCAGTAGAACACGTGCACCGCGCCTTCACGGACATAACGAAATGCGCTGTCGCGCGTGCGAAATGCGCTGTCGCGCGTGCGAAATGCGCTGTCGCGCGTGCGAAATGCGCTGTCGCGCGTGCGGAATGCACTGTCGTGCGTGCGGAATGCGCTGTCGCGAGCGGCGACATCTGCGCTCAGGTAGAGCGTGAGGCGACGGCCCGCCGCGTCCTGGTACATGAGTTGGGCGCCGGGGCGCGCCGATTCGGGCAGGAGTCTGCCGCCGAGAAGCTCGAATCCGTGCGCCGAGAGCTTGGGCGCGCGAATCAGCGTGCCAAGGCGCTTCGAGAGCCACCCGACCAGGTGCTTCTCCTCGCTGGCGCGCACCTCGACCGGGTGGCGCACTTCGCTGACGAACGCCGCATGGGCAACCGCCGCATGCTGCGGCAATCCCGGCGCCGGCGCGGGCTCGCGCATTCCGTGCAGCGTCCAGCCAAGCAGTGTGCCGAAGATGAGCCACGACATCGCGCTCGCCACGCGCCACAACGGCCGGCGCCGGCGCGCGGGAGACATGAGACGCGCCGGCAACGGCTCGGTCAGAACGGAATCGAACGCCGTATGCAGCAGCGCGCCCTGGCTGCGATACGCCTGCACGGCACGCGCGACATCGGCTTGCTGCTCGAGCCAGGCCTCGATCTGCTGCGATCGGCCGGCATCGAGCTCACGGTCGATATAGGCGTGCAGATCGTCTTCGCGCATCGTCTCGACCGTCATTTGATCACCTTCAGGTCGCCCGCGCCGGCGCCGCCCTTGAGCAAGGCGCGCAACCGCGTCCGCGCCCGGGCAAGACGCGAGGTGACCGTGCCGACCGGAATGCCCAGTATCTTTCCGACCTGCGTGTAGTTGAGGCTTTCCAGCGAAACGAGCAACAGCACTTCGCGCTGCTCGGGCGGCAAGCGATCCAGGCAGGCGAGTACTTCGGAGACTTCCAGCATGTCGGTCTGATTGGGGCGCGCGCCCAGCAGCTCGGCTTCGCCGTCGCTCGCCGCGATCCGTTCGCGGCGAACCCTGGCGCGCACCTGATTGACGTAGAGATTGTGCATGATGGTGAAAAGCCAGGGCCGCAGATCCAACGCCGGCTGCCAGAGATGAAACTTGATCCAGGCTCGTTCCAGCGTGTCCTGCACCAGGTCGTCCGCCCGGGTCACATCGCCGGTCAGCGCCCGGGCATAACGGCGCAGATGCGGGATGTGCGCGCCGATGAGCGCGTCGAAACGGCTCATCGCCGGCGCCCGTTCGGTGCGGCGATCGCGATCCTGCGATCAAGACATGGCGCTCCCCTAATCCGCCCATTCCGGCTCAAGGCGATCTTCCCCCATGCGTTCGCGCGAGCCGTGCACCGGCTTCGATTCTCGGCCGATATACACGAGCCACAACGGCTTTATTCCCGCGACAACGACCACGGGCGGCGGTGTGGCCAAACCTCCACGGATCAGCCTGGGCCACATGGACATGGCCGGGCTCGGCTGCGTTTGAAGCGCAGGTCGAATCGCGCGATCATTGGGCCTCGCGCATACGCGCACGCCCTGGCGGAAATCTCCACGTGCCCTTGTCTCGCAAGTACCTGCTCGGCCTTTCGCCCAGCGGCTTCCATCGCTTGAGCTACACCGAGTGGGGCGATGCGCGCTCGCCGCACGTGGTCGTCTGCGTGCACGGGCTGACGCGCAACGCGCGCGACTTCGACAGCCTGGCGCAAGCGCTGCAATCGCGCTGCCGCGTGATCTGCCCCGATGTGGTGGGACGCGGCCAAAGCGCCTGGCTGGCGCGCAAGGAGGACTACGCGTACCCGCAGTATCTCGCGGACATGACCGCGTTGATCGCGCGCGCCACCGAGCACCTGCAACCCGATGCCCGCATCGACTGGGTGGGCACATCGATGGGCGGTCTGATCGGCATGTTGCTCGCCGCGCAGCCGGGCCATCCGATTCGCCGCATGGTGTTGAACGACATCGGCCCGTTCGTTCCCAAGGCGGCGCTCGCGCGCATCGCGCTCTACGTCGGCAACGCGCCGCGGTTCGCGAGCCTGGACGAAGCCGAGCGCTACGTGCGGATCGTGTCCGCCCCGTTCGGCCCGCTCACCGGTGCGCAGTGGCGGCACTTGACCGAGCACAACATGCGCCGGGAGGCGGACGGAAGCTTCGTCATGAGCTACGATCCGGGCATCGCTACCGCGCTTGCGACACAGCGGCTGCAGGACATCGATCTATGGGCGCTGTGGGAGCGCATCGATTGCCCAGTGCTCGCCGTACGCGGAATGGAGTCCGACGTGCTGTCGCCTGCCACCGCGCAGGAAATGACCCGGCGCGGCCCGCGCGCCCGGCTCATCGAGCTTGCGGGCATCGGTCATGCGCCGGCCCTGATGGCCGAGGATCAGATCGAAGCCGTCCGCGATTTCCTGCTCGCACCCGATCGTTGACGGGCGCCGGACGCAACCAATAGAACCTGCTGCCGCGAATGACAGCCGGAATGATGCCTCTATTCCGCGCCCGAGCGGCTGGCATCGCTCGCGAGAAGGCGCTAGACTTTTGCCCCCAGGTGTCGCAGGGAGGCGATCGTGGCGCCCATATCGACCCGCAGCGGAGCACGGCTTTCGCGCCCCGTGCTCGTGCTGATGCTCGTTCTCGTACTTGCATTCCCAGCCGCGCCGGCGGCGGCCGCCGATCCGCTGCTGATGTTCATGCTGGGCTTCGCCAAGAATCTGATCGAGTCGGCGATCGAGGCGAATGCCGCCAAGCCGGCGCCGGCCGCGATCGTTGTTGCCCCCGCACCGTTGCCGAAAGCGCCGGCGCACATGGACGCAGCCGATCTGCGCGCCCTGGTGGACGAAAGCTTCGGCTATCTGAGCTCCGCCCAGCGCGCCGAGCTCCTCGCCGGACTGGACAAGGCGCTTTCCGACCCGGCGAATGCGCCCTATCGCGACGCCATACTGGCGCAGTTCGTGGGCGTTGCGCGCCAGGTGAGCTTCGCGCACCAGCAGCTCGAACGCCTCTCGCCCGAGGACAAGCAGGCGCTCGCCCAACGTTTCGCACGCAACTATCGCACTCTCGCCCCCGAGTACCAGCAGGCGCTATCGCAGCAGCTGCGCGCGCGGGCGCTGCCGCTGCCTGCGGATCTCAACGATATGATGTTGTCGGCGCTGGCGTCAGCACAGTAAGAATGGGTTGCTTGTCTTCCCTCTCCCTTTGGGAGAGGGATCGAGGGTGAGGGAAAATTACGCTTCGTCGCACAACTTCCCTCACCCCCAGCCCCTCTCCCGAAGGGAGAGGGGAGAGCTTCGAGCGCGCGGTCTACCCGCTTACGCCATGACCTTGAGGGAGACGGCCAGGAGCGGGCCGAAGCGAATGATCGAGTCGGCGTCGATCAGATAGGCCTGACCCTTGGGGACTTCTTCGTTATTGACGTACGTACCGTTTCGAGAGCCTAGGTCGCGCACCCATACGCCATCGCCATAAACGAGCAGCTCGGCGTGCTTTCGAGACACGTGGGTGTAGGGCGTGAGCTCGCGCGCCAAGGGCGAGAAAGCGTAGTCGCGACCGATATTGAGGTGCGCGCTCAACTCGCTTTTCTGGCCCCACGGCCACTCGAGCACGGCCCGAACCGGATCCTCCTCCAGCATGCTCGGCGCACCGCCCAGAGCCGTGGCGGGCTCCCTGGACGGAGCCAGGCGCTCCTGCTTCCCGCTGGATGGCGTACCTTGCGAATGCGCCTTCGCCGTCACCGCCTCGACCATGCGTCCCAACTCGCCCGGGCGAAACAGCGAGGTTGCACCAGCGTGCGGGGCTTCCTCGCTCGACTCGGTGCACGGCGCGATCGACGGCTCGCGCAGCTGCCCGCCGCGCACGGCGTAGCCGAGCTCGCGCAACTGCTCGTCGACTGCGTTGAGCAGCTCTTCCATCGCAGGGTGGCGCGACCCGGCGCCTTGCTGCAGCTCCTGCACGATGGCCGCATCGGCGGGCGTGCCGTCGTCGTTGTAGCCGACGAAAACGCGAAACGAAAGCCGATCGAGAACGGCGAAAGCGGCTTCGCTTTCGGCGATGCCGTACCACTGCTTCAACAGCGCGATCTTCACCGCCGGCAGCGTGAGGGGCGTGCTTGCGCCGGCGCTCGCCGTTGCGATCA
>WHTS01000103.1 GCA_009377585.1 Betaproteobacteria bacterium | reverse complement strand
AGCTGCGCGAGAAAATTGAGGAGCAACTCGCGAAACTTCAGAAGCTGCCCAGCTTGATCCGCTCATTTTTCAATGCTCCGTCTGTCGCCTATATTGGCGACTGGTGAGTAAAGTTGGCGCGACGGTCGAGTTCTCGAGTGATGAACCAGCGCGTTTGTCCCCGATCGAGGTCGAGTTTTGCCTGGTCACTGATTGCGGGCCTAAGCTCCTTGTCGACCAGCGGCAGCAGCCCGAGCGTATCCGCAATGCTCAAAGTGTCCACTATGTCCAGCATCGTTCCTTCAAACTCGTCCGCGGCAGTGCCGTCTGACGTCCAGCCAAGGATATGCAGCGCCAGTACACGGGCGAGCTTTCTCGGCTCCCCTCATAATTGAGCACTTCGATTAGCAGTGGACGTTTGGACTACGAGCGAATCCGCATTTGGTTGCGTCTCCGCTGGCCGAGGGACTGCGCTAGCTGTATTCCGCCTGCTCGCCTGGGGCGGGCGTTCCCTGGAACGATCCCTTGGCGAGTACAGCAGCGCGTCCGCCCGATGCTTCGACGAGCGCCGCCTGAGAAGCTTGCGCCGCCGCGTTGACCGCGACGGGATCGACCCGCGCGCTGAGCTCGGCCTCGAATTCTGCCAATACGGCTCCATAGGCAGCGTCGAGGGCGAGGTTGTGCTTTTCCTCCGGATCCGCCTCTTCGTCGAACAGCTCCGGCGCGTACTCGACGTAGTGGATGTACTTGTACCTGCCCTTGCGAATCATGAAGACGGCCGTGTCGGCGCCGTTCGCATGGTATTGACTGAACGCGACACGATCGGTGTCGTCGGGCTCGGTGGCGATCGAGCGCACCGAGCGGTACCCCGGAATGATCTGGTCGCCGAGCCCGACCGCATCCAGGATCGTCGCTGCGCCATCGGCCAGCGTCACCGGCGTGTTGACGACCCTTCCGGCAGGAACCCCGGGTCCTGACACGATCATCGGAATCGCCGCGGCCTCCTCGTACATATTCGATTTCCCCCAGAGTCGCCGCGTACCGAGATTCTCGCCGTGATCCGCCGCGTAGACGACGAGCGTATCGTCTCGCAAGCCTGCTTCTTCCAGAGCCTGCAGAACCTTCGCGATATTCGAATCGAGGTACGAGCACAGGCCGTAATACGAGGCTATCGCGATTCTGCGCGTCTCCGCGGTGAAGAAATCGTCATGGCGTTGCATCTGCTGGAACTTCGCAATCCAGGGATGCAGCGGATAGTCGAGCGCGTTTGCCTTTGGATGCTGCAGCATGGCGTGCGGATAGAGGTCGTAGAATGCCTGCGGCGCGATGAGCGGGTAATGCGGGCAGACGAACGAGCAGAACAGCGCCCACGGCTGGTCCCTGTGTTTTTGCGCCTCGTACTTCAGCCAGTGGCACGTGTGTTCCATGATCGACCGGTCGTAGCGGATGTAGCCCGAATCGCCGGGGCCGATCTGGGTCGCGAGCCTGCTCTTCTTGATCGGCAGGCCGAGCGGGCGCTTGACGCATGCGGCGACGGCACCCTTGCCTTCGACGATGTGCAGCGGAACGATCTGCTCGCTGAATCCGGTCGGGTCTTTCTCGCTACGGTAATGGAGCTTGCCGATAGACAGGCAATGCATGCCCGCCTTCTGCATGGCATGGCCCCAGCCTTCCACCCGGCCTTCATAGGCGTGGGCGTTGTCCCAATAGCCGATGTCGTGGACCTCGCGACCGGTGGCGAAGCTCGCGCGCGCGGGCACGCAGATCGGCGAATTGGTGTAGGCGTTGGTGAAGCGGGTGCCGCTTGCGGCCAGCCTGTCGATCGTCGGCGTCCTGACGAACGGATGGCCGTAGCATCCCGACGCCTTCTGCTGATGCTCGTCGGACATGATGAAAAGGACGTTGTTGGCCATCGTCGGCGACCCCCAGGAAACATCGTTTGCCCCGGCACGTCCCGAAATCCGGTCTCGGCCGAGGTCGGCATCGATTCTTTCCGGCCCCGATTCTTCCTTCGGCACGGTCGAAACGAAGGCCCTGCGCGAACCCATTATCCTTCAGGCGCACGCGGCATGGGCCCGCATTTCGCCACGAGTTGCGCACGCGGCCTGACTGGGTCGAAAATCGAGTTTGCAGATCGAGCCCGGAGGAGATCAAGCCATGTCGGTACAAACAGTGCGGGAAGCGCTAGCGCCGCAGGCGGGTGCAGTCGAAGTCGCTCCGCTTTCGATTCACATCGGTGCCGAGATCCACGGCGTGGATCTTTCGCACCCTCTTCCGCCGGAGCACGTGAGCGCAGTGCGTTCTGCGCTGCTACGCTGGAAGGTCGTCTTTTTTCGCGATCAGTCGCTCGATCATGGCCGGCACATCGCCGCCGCGCGCCAGTTCGGCGAAACAACTGCCGGACACGTCGTCTACGGCAGCGACGGCGAGTACCCGCAGATTTATTCCGTCGCCAAGAATCGAAAGGCAAACAGGTTCCAGGGCCAAGTCCTGTTCCGGCCGTGGTCGGGCTGGCACACCGACATAACCGCGGCCATCAACCCGCCTGCCGCGTCGATTCTGCGCGGTGATATTGTGCCGCCCTATGGCGGCGATACCCAGTTCACCAACCTGGTCGCTGCCTACAACGCGCTTTCTCCTGTCATGCGGACGTTCGTCGATGGATTGCGCGGTGTGCACCGATTCGCTCCGCCGCCGGGCGTGGACGAGACGCCGGAGTATCGCGAGCTCATGCGCAAGCGAACCCTCGAGAGCGAGCACCCCATCGTACGCGTGCATCCGGAAAGCGGCGAGCGCGCACTGTTCGTCAGCCCGTCGTTCCTCAAGTCGATCGTCGGCCTGTCGGCGCGCGAGAGCCAGGTGCTGCTGGAGTTCCTGTGGGAGCACGTCGTGCGGCCCGAGTTCACGGTGCGCTTCCGTTGGGCGCCGGGCAGCGTCGCGTTCTGGGACAACCGTGCCACCGCGCACCTCGCGCCCAGGGACATTTTCGATTCGGACTTCGACCGCCAGTTCTATCGCGTCACGCTGGTCGGAGACGTGCCGATCGGCGTGAACGGCAAGCCCTCGAGCGCCCTCCAGGGCGAGCCGATCGTCGCGGTGTAGCGATCATCCCGGGGACGACGTTTCGATCGCCGCGGTAGCCTGCACTGGCTACCGCAATCGCTCCTAGGTTCTGGGCGATGAAGTCACGGAGTTGGTACTCGAGCCCGAAAGCTGGGAGCGGATCCCCGCCGGATTGGTCGTTCTCCGTGGCGATGCTAGTTACGTCGTCGAGCACGGCTGCAACGTGATCCTGGATTCGTTCGTTTCCCGGCGGCATTAGACGGACCTGGGTTTCCGTTTCCTCGACTGACCACCGGTCTACTCAAGCTGAAAGGCGGGAAGGTAATGCGCACTCTTCCCGCGAAGGTAGCAATCCAGATCGGAAAGTTCGGAATCATGCTGGATAAGTTTGGTATGCATGTCTTCCCAAGTCCGGTATGTGAAGCAATGCTGGCGGTCGGCGTGGAGATAGTGACGAACGTCGCCGGTAGGATCCGTGAAGGAATGGTGGCGTTCGTCCGCCCGACTTTGCGTACTACTGACCAGGTTGACGACATGCCAGGGCACGTCACCAGCCATCTTGCACGCGAACACAACGTTGCGAAAAATCTGACTGTGAAACCGCGTGGCGATCTGGTTAGGCAAGATGCTGCGCTTCGCGTACTCGCTCGGCACCAGGTAACGTGCCACTAGTGTTCCGTAACGTAATTCATGTTAATATTAGGCCAGGTATCCTTCGGGGGAGGAAGGGTCATGGCCAACCACGCTCAACCGGTTGCGCTGGATGAAGCCGATCGCGAGGAGCTGCTGCGCTTGCAGCGTTCGACGTCGACGCCGGCGGGCCTTAGCCGTCGAGCACGTGCGGTGCTGCTGATGGCCGAAGGGCTCGCCGGGACCGAGATCGCACGGCTGACAGGGTATACGCCCGTTCAAGTCAGCCGCATTCGCAGCCGCTTCACCGAAGCGGGCATCCGGGGGCTGCACGATAAGCCTCGCTCGGGTCGGCCGCGCAAGATCACGGAAGCCAAGAGCGCTCGCATTGTCGCACTCACTCTCAAGGCTCCTCCGCCCGGTTTGACGCACTGGAGCACCCGAGAGCTTGCCGAACGGGTCGGCGTCTCGCACATGAGCGTGCATCGGCTCTGGCGACTCCACGCCCTGCAGCCGCATCGGGTGGAGACCTTCAAGTTCACCACCGATCCGCACGCCGAGGAGAAGATTCGCGACGTGGTCGGGCTCTATCTCAACCCGCCCACCAACGCCGTCGTGCTCAGCATGGACGAGAAGACGCAGATTCAGGCGCTTGACCGAACGCAACCGTTGCTGCCACTGCGTGCGGGCCTCCCGGCTCGTCAGACCCACGACTATCGGCGCCACGGACTCACCAGTCTTTATGCGGCGCTGGAGATCACCTCCGGCACCGTTCACGGGGCATGCAGCGAGCGGCACACTGGAGCTGACTTCCTGCGCTTCCTCAAAGGGCTGCAGCGTCGCTATCGGGGACGCGAGTTGCACGTCGTGCTCGATAACTCTTCCACCCATTCGACGCCCGACGTGAAGGTGTGGTTGGAGGCTCACTCCAATGTCCACTTTCACTTCACCCCCACCGGCGCCTCGTGGCTGAACCTGATCGAGGCGTGGTTCGGGATCCTTACTCGTAAATCTGTGCGCCGCGGTTCCTTCGCCTCGGTGAAGGCGCTCGTCAAACACATCGAGCGTTACATCGACCATTGGAACGAGAACCCCACGCCCTTCGTATGGACCAAGACGCCGGCCGACGTCATCCGCAAGGCCGTGCGTCGTGGGTCTTAACATGACTTCGGATACGAGACACTAGTCCCTCACGCGAGATAGGCTTCGCTTCGGCGACCTCCGGGCCTGGGATGTCGGCGCGGACACAGGTCACCAAGATGCGAATGGAAGATCCGACGATACAGCAAATCGCGGCAGCATAATCCATCGCGAATTACAGTAAACAAGAATGACGAGCCCGCCAGACTTTTCCTTGTTGACGGCTAACCGTGTCTGATTCGGAATGAACGGTGCAGCCTTGAGAACTCTTCGCGCCGGCTTCGAATCGGTCCAGCGTGTCTTTGACCGCATGGGGGCTCTTCGCGGTGATCAGGCCCGTCGGCCGCCGCGACCCATGCGGAAAACGCCAGCAGGCAACGCGGCAGCGATGCGTGATGCAGTCATGATAGTCATCTCTCCGTGTAGTTTCGATCAGTGGATCGCGACGGGCAATTCATCGAGAGTAGCGACTCAGGCATCGTCGGCCGCTATCAGCGCACCAGGCTAGGATCGAGCGCCGCGCTCGCGGCCGACGGGAACGGGTGAGATCGTCTAGCCCGGTGACCGGCCGCGCAGCCGACGTAAGTGCTGGCGGCCATGCAGCGCGCCAATCACGATGGAACGGTCAGGATTGACGACGTAGAACAGTGACCACGGCCATCGACGTGGGAAATTTGCGCGGCGGATGTCCCCGTCCAGCACTACTTGGTTCGCAAGGGGATTGGCCTTAATCCGATCTGCCGCCTCTCGTGCGGCAGCTAGAAACCGCTGCTCGAGCGCAGCATTCCGTTTCCGATACCAAGCGGCGGCGGCGTCCAGCTCGTCGAGAGCTTTCTGCGTGAACTCGACCCGGCTCACGCCGGTTTCGGATTGCTCCGCTCCCTGGCCCGCCTCTGAAGTTCCTCGAACGCTTTGTCGCTGTCGATCAGGACTTCGTTTGGAAGGTTCTCCACGCGGCGCAGAAGCTCGGCCTGCACCTCGGGCGGAAGATCGGATTTCGGTGTGTTATCGCGCGTGTTCATTCGGATATCCTTACACGCTGGGCGCCGGCATTCAAGTCGAAGGGGCCGTGTGTCAAAAACGTGCCAATCTCCGAATTGCATCCCTAGTGTCAGGCTGAGACAAACTGATTGACGACAAATGGCAAACGTTGTAGATACCTGATTATAAATAACTTCCAATACGATGCCGCCGTCTCTTAATCCGTTGGTTCGGGGTTCAAGTCCCCGGGGGCCTACCAAGTACTTCAAGCAGTTACAACCGGCGCTGCCACAAGTCGATTTCCTAACGTGGGGAAATCGTGGGGAATTGGATGACATTCCCTCCCGCCGACAGCAACTTTTTGCCCGAATTCACCACCGTCTTCTGCTTACCGGGGCGATGATCCGGCGTCGGCGATATGCGCGACTCGATACGCGTTGCGGCAATCGCGAGATTCTCGGTTGCGAACTTCGCGTAGCGGTCGACCATGACGCGCGACTTCCAACCACCCAGGTCCTTCAGCTCATCGCAGCTCGTACCGACCTGCCGATGCCATGTGGCCCAGGTGTGACGCAGGTTTTGCGCGTTGCCTGGCGCGGGTTAGCGGGAAGGGGCGTGCAGTGCGCCGCTCCGGTGTTGCGAGCATGCTATCGAGCGTTCCCTATTTCATGTCACGCTCGTCCCTCACCCCCAACCCCTCTCCCGGGGGGAGAGGGGAGCGTCGCGTCCATATTGGACTGTCGTCCAATATGGAACGATCAATAATCCGAGAGATGAAACGCTCCCTATCCGGACGTTGCACCCAGGCGGCGCGCGATCTGGCACCAGGCCGAGCCCCAAGGTGCGCGTTGCGGCAGATGCAGCACAACGCGGCGCACCTCGCGTTCGACGAATGGAGCGAGTCCCACGCGCAGGAGATCCATTGCCTTGCCGATCCGCTCTTGATTGGTAATCGCCATCAATCCTCCTCCAACAGCCATTCGTAGGCGGGACGTGCCGCGACATCGACGCCCGCGAGCGCCAGGGCCTGCTCCTGCGTCTGCACCAGCAGCGCGGCCTGTACTTTCGGTTGTTCCTTCGCCGCGTCGAAGAGGGCGCGCAACTCACGCTCGCGCGCCTGCGGCGTGCTCGGATCGGCGCAGACCTGCAGCAGCTCGCGCTTGCCGTCGCGGTATGCCGCGAAGAAATCGACCTCGAAACCCGCGCCCGTCTTGACGTAGCCGACTTCCGCACCGCGTCGTGCCAACTCGTTGAACACCACCGTCTCCAGCGGCATGACCCTGCGCCTTCAGATCCTGGAACAGCCGATGCACGCTCATGCTGCCCGCGGGGTTGCGCAGGCAATGACGCACGACCCAGCGCAGCGCGTTCACCTGCGAGATGCCGTAACGCTCGACCACGTCGCGAAAGAGCACCGTGTCGACGTAGCCTTGCAGAAGCTCGACCCGCAGCCGCGGCGCGAGACCCTGCGCTTCGGGAAAGCCGCCTTCGGCGAGGAACTCGGCGAAGCGCTTTTCGACGTGCGAGCGCTCGGCAGCCGTCCAGCGGCGGGCCTCGGCGCCCGGCTCCTCGCCGCGATGGCGCAGAAATTCACGAAAGTCGAACGGGCGGATCACGGTCTCCAGCCCGCGACCGCGCAGCGCGCTGTGCACCTCGCGCGAGAGCATGCGCGCCGACGAGCCGGAGACCACGATCTCGACTTGCTCCGTGTCCAGCACCCGGCGCACGAAGCGCTCCCAGCCCGGCACGAGCTGGATCTCGTCGAAGAACCAATGGACGGTCTCGCGCCGCCGAAGCTGCGGGAATCGGCGGTAGAGCTCCTCCTGCAGTGCGCTCAATTGGTCGGCCTTGATATCCGCGAGCCGATCGTCGTCGAAGCTCAGATAGAGCGCCCGCTCGGGAGCGATACGCTTCCGCTCCTCGGCGAGAAGCTGGCGCAGGAACGTCGTCTTGCCCGCTCGGCGCATGCCGGTGACGGCGTGCACCTTGTTGCGGACCTTCGGCAACACCGCATCGCGCCGCGTGGTCGCTGCGACTGGCGCCGGCGAGAGCGCCGTATTGAGCTGTTCCTCCAGGACCGGATTGAGGGGCATCGGCGTGTGCGGATGTGTCCTTATTCGGAGGACACTTTACGCAAAATCGGTCCGCTTGAAAAGGACACATCGCCTCAAGCGCACGATTCCGTCGTTGCCGGCCAGCACCAGCTGCATCGTGCTGAAGAAGCCCTTGTTGAAGACCTCCTCCTGGTTGGTGCTGAGCTGGCGCACGCCATCGGTCAGTTCCACCGAGCTGCGCTTGAGCTCGATCACCGCGATTGCGCGGCCGTTCACGTAGGGCACGATGTCCGGCCGCCGCTGGTAGCCGAGGCAGTCCGCCCACCGAGAATCGGTGAACAGGGCGACGACGCGGTTCTGCGTTCTGCGCTCGGAGCGTGGCGTTGCAGGCATCCTACACGTCGCGTTCCAGCAGCGGCGTGACTTTGTCTCTTGCCATGTCGAAAGCTCGTCGACCGGCGATCAGATCCAAGAAGGCTTGGCTGGGTAATCAGCAAAAATTTCTGCAATTCCGACTGCAATGGTGTGGCTGGCTTGCGCTAACGGCGCAACACAACGCCTGGTTTGCTTCTTGCAGCGATCGCATCGATTTTAATCCATGGGTTGGCATGATATGGTTTCCGCACAGGCACGAGCACTCGATTTCCTGACAAGGCGCTATCGCGAATCGACCGATCTCGTTCCCGTGAAAAAGCTTCGATATCCCGTCTGCGGCGTCGATCCGGAAAGCTGGGACGTGTTTGTCGCGGGTCGAAAATCGCCTGATCGCGTCGAGCTTGGCATTGGAGCGATTGAGCCTTGTCGACTCCGCGCCAGCGAGCATGTGGCAGTCAACCGCATCACTGGCGAAATCAAATACCTGGGGTTTCTTGGCGAATGAACGTGCATGGCCAACGCGGGCCGCGGCTGCGTAACACCCGTGGTCCCCGGGTCGTAGTTTGAGGCAGACGTCGGTCGCGGCACGGAAGCGCATGGCTACATTTCAATCTCCACCACCCATTGTGCAGTTGGATCTCTTCGAGCATAGCCGTGACATCATGCTGCGCAATGATGTCGTGAAGGCATTGCTAAGGCGAGAACCAGTGGCGGCTGAGAAGGCGCTGGCTGTCCTGTCGGGCGCGTTTTCAGACGACAACTCGCTCATGTCGCTCACGGAACTGTTGGCGGTGCTTAACTCCCGGCCCGCACCATTTACGACGCATGACCAAGCGTTAAAAGCTGTGGAACACATGGAGACCGTGGTCCTGCCAGCCGCAAAGCGTGTGTTCGGTGAGGCAGAAATGAGCAAGTGGCTCGTTCCGGAGTGGCGGTCACTGGCGAGCTCGGCAGAACACCTTGCCTTCGACCCGGACCACCGCCGAGCGCACACTGCATTCATGCTGCTTGAAGCGGGCGATTGGGCAGCCGCTGAGACGAGCATCAAACGCATTCCTTCTTGGCGAAGGATACCTGCCACACTGGCGTGGATGGCCGAGGCGCGTTTCGGAGGAGCGGGACTCGAAGCTGCCTGGCCGTTCCTCGTCGAACTGGCTTGGAGCAATTCAGAACTGTTCAGCGAGCTTGCCCGGCGTCTGCCGGACACTCGCTTGCGCGCATTGCTGCAGCGTTTCAGCGCCGATCTCGAGGGCTCTGGAGACCAAGCCGATTTCGCCTGGTTTCCTGCCTGGTTGTTAATTGAGGAGCCTTCCTTTCTACCGGTATTTCGGGAGGCGATGCAACACGACAACACCACGCCGGAACGTTGCGCGCGCACCGTCATGGAACTACTCATCTCCGAGCGACGCGGTGGACAGAGCACGAACCTCGAGCACAGAAGAAGGCTCCAGGCTCTTCACCCCGGACTGTTCGCTCGGTATAAATCGACTCGATAGGAGCACGCACCAGGGGCGCCGCGAGCACGGCTGTCTTCTTGTCGCCACCACAGGAGCAACACCACGGTCTGACCTAGCCGGGCGAAGTACACGCGGTAGCCCGGGCCCCAGTCAATCCGAAGTTCCAGAGCTGGAAATTCGACCGCTCAGCTCTTCGGTATTCCGGCCCCGCGCGCGACTTTTTCCCACTTGTCGAGCTCGGCTCGGATGTGGCGCGCGAACTCGTCCGGCGTGTTGCCGACCGTGTCGACCGCGTCCACGGCGAAGCGCTTCCTGATGGCGGGGGATTGCAGGACCTGGACCATTTCCTTGTGCAGCCGGTTGACGATGTCCCTCGGCGTATTGGCGGGCGCCAGCAAGCCGTACCACTGCAACGACTCGAAGCCCGGCAGCCCCGCTTCCGAAACGGTCGGGATGTCGGGCGCCACGTCACTACGCTTCAAGCTGGTGATGCCCAGCGGGCGCAGGCGCCCGGAGCGTATGTGGGGCATGCCGGTGATCACCGTGGCAGCCATGGACGCGACCTGGCCGGCGATCATGTCGATCATGGCGGGTGCGGTGCCTTTGTAGGGGATATGCACCATTTTCAGTTTCGCCATGCTGAGAAAGAGCTCGTACGTCATGTGCGGATAGGTGCCGGTGCCGGCCGACGCGTAGTTCAGCTGGCCGGGCCGCGCGCGCGCAAACGCGATCAGATCCTTCAGCGTTTTCACCGGCAGGGACGGATGCACAACCAGGATGCTGGCCGACGTGGTCGCCAGCGTCACCGGCGCGAAATCCTTCACCGGGTCGTACGGCACCTTCTTGTAGAGCGCCGAGTTGATCGCCAGCGTGGACAGGCCCATCAGCAGTGTGTAGCCATCGGCGGGCGATTTCGCCACCATCTCGATGCCGATCATGGTGCCGGCGCCGGGGCGGTTGTCGACGACCACCTGCTGGCCGAGGCGCTTCGAGAGCTCGGGGGCGAGGACGCGGGTGATGATGTCGGTGCCGCCGCCGGCCGACGAAGGCACCACGATCCGCACCGGCTTGACGGGATAGGCTTGCGCGAACGCGGTGCCCGCGCTCGAGCCGAGCACCACGCAGGCGATGCACAACGCATACGATTTCACGAGTTCCTCCTCCTTATTGTTTATCCCCTCCGGGATCGGCGACCTCTGCGGGCCGTTTCACCTCCCCGCACGCTCGCCCCCTGCCAGCCGGGGAACGCGCCCGAGTCGAACCGAGTTTATACCTGGCGAACGCCCTGGCGCACAAACAAGCCGCGTAGTATCGAGCTCAATCCCCAAACGCTGCGACTGCAGATCAACGCTCGACTCGCAAAGCGTCTTCCGCGTTCTGGCTTGCTTTCCGGCTCCGCGGCGTCGAGCGCCACAAGGCAGGGCGGGCGGTGACCCACCCACGGCGCAGGAACGACGACCCACCGCCGGCTGATGGAGACTTCGAGCCGGCGGAGTCGTTTGTGCCGCCAGAGACGCCGCACCCTGTGCCGGCGCCGAACGACGAACCTGCTAAGCCGGAAGCGATCGATTCGGACTTAACGCCGTCCGGTGGACACACCGAAAAAGGACGCGGCCGCGGAAGGCTAGCGGCAAGCTGAATCGACGCTCATAGTTTCGCCGGCATGCTCTTGCGCATGAAGACCTTGAGGGCCCGCGTTGCGACCGGCGACCACCGCACGCAGCGCTTTCAAGCCTTCGTCTTCGCCCAGCCGATCGGTAAATTCAACACAACGGTAAATTCAACACAAGGCGTTGGCGCGGTTTTGCCGAGTCGGCGCCATCGTCAGACTCAGCCTTCCGCAGGGTGAGTCGCGGAGCACGACTCGGCATCTCCCGCTATTTGTCGGGGTTCACTTTGTCCGTGCTCCTCATGTGCTCCTTGACGCGCTCGGCGACCGCGGGATTGGCCTCCGTTTGGCTCATGATCTCTTTGTACTTATCGACGCTCATCCCTTCTTTCTCGACCGCGCGGACCATCTCCTGCGATGCCGTTTTCCGGAGTTTCTGCTGTTCTTCGGGCGACTTGGCGCTTTCGAGCTTCGGCACGAAGGTGTCGTTGATGCGCTGCACCTCGAGCACGGCGACCGCGAACGACTTCAATTCTGAATCGCTGAAGCTGGACGCCGATTGTTCAGCCGGCGGCTGCAGGGTCCCCTGGGGGAACACTGCTAGGGGGCAGGCGAGACCGACCAAGCCGAGCACTAGCGAAAGAACGCGAGTCTGGATCTTCATGAACTAGCTCTCCTATCCATATGCTTGAGGTGACGACGGGGTAGGCAGCTTCTCGCGGCCAGCCGAGCAGTTCTCGGAAGGACTGCGACTGCGCAGCAGAAGTGCGTTCGTTGCCATCGCACTGAGCAGGCCCGTCGCCGCGCCACTCGCCTCGAAACATCATGAAACACTCGCGGGCGCAGCCCCAGCACGGGCGTCCGGCAAAGACGACAGGTAAGTCAGGCGCACAAACGCTCGTCCATTACTTGCTGAACGCGCTTTGGGCATTCGCTGAGAATCCATCACCCATCCGGTAGTCCTTCCGTCATGAAGATCGGCTGAAATGTCGCGAGCGATCTTCCAACAGGAGACCTTGCGATGAAGTCAAAAGTGCTTTGGGGCAGCAGCGCTACAATCGCCGCGCTGGACAGCATACAAATGAGCGAGCTCGAGCGCGAACGGGCGCGACAGATTGCGCGCAGAGCGGAGGAGCTTGTTTGCATCTCTTTCGCGGCTGGTCGTGTAGCGGGCCTGCTGATAGCTCGACTGAGGCACCTTCTGCGTCGCGAAGTCCCCATCCACTCGACGCCGAGATGATGTAGCGCGCGAGCGCCAGCCGGCTATACGTTTCGTTTACCGCGCAACCGCGGGCAACCCTAGGGGGGCCGCGCTTGCAACCTTACTCACTCGGGGGAAGTAGGTGTCGCTGAGCGCACGCGAAACGGCTCCAGCTGAAATCCGGCACGATGCAGGTTTCTCCCTCACCACCACTTGTGTATCGCGAAGATGGAGATGGCAATCAGCGAAACCGCCGCCGGCACCCATGCCATTTCGTTGGAGCCCGAACATTGCCACACTTCCCGCCACGTCACTCGGGCAGTCAGCGCATCCCACAGCCTCGGGCCATCGTAGGGGCGTCCTTCCCGGAGAAGGTATTCGACCCGGCGCGAACGATCGATTGCCCGACGAAGGACAACTCTGTGGCTCACCTCAACGGCGAAGAACGCGAACACGACCAGGTATGCGATGTAGAGAAGCGTCCATTCCGAGAGCCGCGTCTTGGCGTCGAAGATCGCGGTGCCGAGGACGACAAGCAGCACGTAGCAGTAGCCACGTACCTGGAAGACGAGGCGCTCCTTTCGCGCCACGATGCTTTGGAGCAGCCTCCACTCCTCGAGGGTCTTCGCTTCCGCATCCATTGATCCTCGCCCCTCTGCCTGAGACAGCATCACACGCCTTCGTTATCGGCGCGAATGCTGCGATTCTTTATCGACGAGGATGCAACGCTGCCGCGATCGCCGGCATAAGGCACGAACGGTTGTAACGAAACCGGGCCACGATCGGTACACCCATCGAAACAAGGAGCATTTGTCATGGAGCGGACCGAAATGATTCGTCAACTGGTCGACGCGACCATCGAGAGTGGCCTGAAGGGAGGCGATCTGCGTTGGCTGCGAGAGATCCTCAGCAACGGTTTTCCCGGTTTCGGCCGTCTTACGGATGCGGGACTTGCGCGCGAGATGGAATTGCGTGGTCTGCTGGAGTTCGACGAGCCGGAGCCGGACATGGACTTCGACGACGATCCAGACGCCGACGAGGACTACGACGAAGCCGTGCGCTCCGTCATGCTGTCGGGCATGGTGATCGTGGAGGGCCTGGATGCGCGCGTCTTTACTTCGGCCGGACGTTCGCGCGCGGCTAGCGAAGGCACGAACGGAGCATCGTGACGAAGCGATCGAGCGACGGCGTACGCATGCCGCGCAGCTTCGCTTCATCGTCCCAGCGACGCAGACGAATGGCATCCGCCGCGAAAGGGCGCGTCATGAACGCGCCCGCTGCCTCGGGCGGAAACGCGCCGCCCTGCAGCTCCAGGCTGCGTTGCGAAGCGGCACTGAGCGCGGCGCCATAGCCGCGCTCGGTCGCGCACAGGTAGCGCTTGGCCGCCACGTGCAGGCGGACCGCCACCACGGCGCGGGTGCTGGAAATTGCCCGCTCAGGGCGAGCGCAGCAACTTCCTCGTGCCGACCGTCGCTGCCGAACCCGGAACGCTGGTCCGATGCCGCGAGCAGGTGACCCAGGTCGTGCAGCAGGCAAGCGCTTACGAGGTACGGGCCGGCGCCGGCTCGCTCTGCGAGGTGTGCGCATTGCAGCGCGTGCGCGAGCTGGCTGACCGGCTCTTGGCCATACCAGGCACTGGCCCGCGTCGCGTACAGCGTCACGATCGCATCCAGCGTGAGCCCCACGCCGGCTTGCCTCAAATGAACCCCCGACGTACCCGCGCCGATACGAGGTCGATGGCGGTTACCGTGACGATGATGATGATCATCACCGCGCAGGTCTCGGCATAGTAGAAGCCGCGAATGTTCTCCCACAGGATGATGCCGATGCCGCCGGCGCCCACCATGCCGACCACCGAGGCCGAGCGCACGTTGGCCTCGAAGCGGTAGAGGGAATACGAAATCCAGAGCGGCATGACCTGCGGCAGCACGCCGTAGACGATCTCTTCGAGCTGGTTGGCGCCGGTGGCGCGAATGCCTTCCACGGGCTGCGGATCGATTGCCTCGACCGCCTCGGAGAAGAGCTTGGCGAGCGTTCCGGTGGTATGGATCCAGAGCGCCAGTACCCCTGCGAAAGGTCCCAGGCCCACGGCGACGACGAACAGCATCGCGAACACCATTTCGTTGATGGCGCGCGCGGCGTCCATCATCCGCCGCACCGGCTGGCGGATCCACACGGGCGCGATGTTGGCCGACGACGCGAGGCCGAGCGGGATGGCCGAGACGATCGCGAGCGCGGTTCCCCACAGCGCGATCTGCAGGGTCACCACCATTTCCTGCAGGTACAGCCGCCACTGGCCAAAATCGGGCGGAAAGAAATCCGCCGCGTAGCGGGCCATGTTGTCCGCGTCGCGCACGATATCGAGCGGACGCATGTCCGCGCCCTGCCACGACGCGGCCAGCAGTGCAGCCAGCACGCCCCAGCCGAGCAGCGGCATGAGCCCGCGCGCGCGCGCGGCCTGCGACGGCGCGTGAAGCGCGCCCGTGTTTACGGTCATCCCCGCTTCCTGTGCGGCTACTTCTGCGCGAGCTGCTGGTTCAGCTCCGCGAGGCGGCGCTCGATATCCGCCAGCTTCGCCTTCTTCTCGGCCTCGTCCATGGTGCCGTTGGCCTCGACCTTCGTCTTCTCGCGGAAGAGCTCGAGCTGGCGGATCGGCACGAGCTGCCGGTTGCTCGACTGCTGGAAGCCGGAAAGCTTGGAAAGTTTCATGAGCGCCGCCTTCTCCTGCTCTCCGCCCTGGCCATAGGCGTAGAAGAACTCGCGCACCTTCGCCTTGGTCGCCTCGGGCATGTCCTTTCGCATCACCAGCGGATCCAGCGGGATGAGCGGCGAGGTCCAGACCACGCGAATGGCATTGAACTTCTCGGGGAAGCGGGCCTTGATCTTCTGCAGGTTCTCGCTGTTGTTGGTCGCCACGTCGACCTGCTTGTTCGCGACCGCGAGCGCGTTCGCCTCGTGGTTGGCGTTGCGCACGACCTTGAACAGGCGCTTCGGATCGACCTTGTTCACCGCGAACACATAGTAGCTCGGCACCAGGAACCCCGAGGTCGAGTTGGGATCGCCGTTGCCGAAGGTGAGGCTCTTACCTTGCGCGAGCACGTCTTCGACGGTCTTCAGCGCGCTATCCTTGTGCACGATGAGGTGCGAGTAGTAACCCTGCGTGCCGTCGGCATTGACCATCTGCGCGAACACTTCGCCACTGGCTCGGTCGACCGCCTCGATCGCCGACTTGTTCCCGAACCAGGCGACCTGCACCTTGTTGAAGCGCATGCCCTCGATGATGCCGGCATAGTCGGAGGCGAAGAACGCGTTGACCTTGTAGCCGGTCTTCGCGGCCAGCGCATCCAGGATCGGTTTCCAGTCCTGCTTGAGGTTTTGCGAAGATTCCGTGGAGATGATGCCGAAGTTGATCTCCTTCAGCTCCTGCGCGGACCCCGCCGCGGCCACGGCGCACAGGGTCAAGGTGGCGAACCATCGTTTGATCATGTCGACTGCTCCTTCCTGGTTGGATGTTTCACGAGGTCCGGACGCACTACGCATATGCAGGACGCGGTGCGACCGGCGCGCGCTGCCCGCTCGGCCTGTCGTCCAGCGCGCTGATGTGATCCGGCAGGCTGACGATCTCGTCGGCTTCGGCGCCGTAGAGATCGCGCAGCAGCGCCGGCGTGAGCGCGCTCGACGGCCCGTCGTAGACGACCCGGCCGAGGCGCAGCGCCACCGTGCGCGGGCAATAGCGCAGCGCCACGTTCACCTGGTGCAGGGAGACCAGGACGGTGCACCGATCCTCGCGGTTGATGGCCGTGAGTATCTCCATCACGCGCCGGGACGATTCCGGATCGAGCGAGGCGATGGGCTCGTCGGCGAGCACGATGCGCGCGCCCTGGACGAGGGTGCGGGCGATGGCAGCGCGCTGCTGCTGACCGCCGGAAAGGGTCGAAGCGCGCTGGGCGGCCTGGGCCATGATCCCGACCCGGTCGAGTGCAGCGAGCGCGGCCGCGATCTCGCTGCGCCGGAACCACCTGAGGAGACTCCTGCACAGCGGCGTGCGGTGCAGGTGTCCCGCGAGCACGTTCACGATCACCGGCAGGCGCCCCACCAGGTTGAATTGCTGGAAGACGAAGCCGATCTCGGCGCGCACCTCACGGACGTCGCGCGCGAGCGCGCCGTTGCGCTGCACGGTGCGGCCGTTCACGTCGATGCGCCCTGTGCCGCGGTCGGCCGCGACCAGGCCCGCGATATGGCGCAGCAGCGTCGATTTGCCGGACCCGGATGCGCCGATCACCGCGACCATCTCCCCGGGCAGCACACAGAGCTGGACATCGTTCAAGGCGCGATGCCCGTTGTCGAAGGTCTTGCTGAGTCCCGTGATGCGTATGGCCGTTGTCATCGATCTTCCTCGTTGTGTCTGCATTACATGCGTGCCGGCGCGTCTACACCACACGTTGTCCCTCGCGCCATACCGCCCGCACAACGGGTTGCTTGCGACCCGCGGCTTCCACCAGCCGAACTTGAACCAGGTCGGCCCGCTTTCCGGGCGCAATCTCGCCGCGGTCGTCGAGCCCGGCCGCACACGCCGGCTGCGCGCTCACGGTGGCGATCGCCTGCGGCAGCGAGAAGCCGGCATCGTCGGCCAGGCGCAGCGCCGCGAGCAGAAGGCTTGCCGGCACGTAGTCGGACGACAGCGCGTCGAGCAGTCCCGCGCGCGCGAGCTCGATCGCGGCGACGTTGCCGGAATGCGAACCGCCGCGGACCACGTTCGGCGCACCCATCACCACCGCCATCCCCGCACGCCGGGCGGCCGCCGCGGCCTCGAAGCGGGTGGGGAATTCGGCGATGGCGACCCCGTCGGCCTGCGCCTCGCCTACGTGGCTGGGCAGCGTGTCGTCGTGGCTGGCGAGAACGATCCCCTGGGCGCGCGCATAGGCCACCACCGCGCACCGGTTGGGCCGCGCGTGGCGCGCCTGCAGCTCGCGCTCTCGCGCCGCCTGGGCATCGAACTGCGCGTTCGACCAGCCCTTCTTGCCGCAGTAGTAGATCCGCGCCTGCTCGATGTCCTGCCACTGGCGCTGCCCGGGCGTGTGGTCCATGAGCGAAATGAGCCCGACCCGCGGATCGCCGGCAACCGCATCGAACAGCTCCGCCATGTTCGGCGCCGGCAGCTCGCAACGGACGTGCAGCCGATGCTCCGCGCGCAGCATGCCGTCCGCGTCTGCGCGATCGAAGGCGGCCAGCACCGGCCGCATCGACTGGCCGCGCATCGCTTCCGGGTCGCTGTCGCCGACGCCGAGGGCATCGAACACGGTGGTGATGCCCGCGGCCGCCACTTCGGCGTCGTGGCTGCACAGCGCCGACAGCGCCGGCCAGCGCACCTTGGGACGGGGCATCAGGTGACGCTCGAAGTTGTCGGTATGCAGTTCGACCAGACCCGGCAGCAGCAGGTCGCCCTCGATGTCTGCGGCGGTGCGGACCGACGTCCCGCCGGTATCGATCGCGACGATGCGTCCGCGCGCGGCCACCAGCGTACCGCGCACGACTTCGCCCGCCAGCACCAGGTGCGCGCGCTCGAACAGAAGCTCCGCGTTCATCGCATCTCCGTCATGTCGATCACGCGCGTGGCGACCGCGTCGCGCACCGCGGCGTCGTGAAAAATGCCGAGGATCGCGGCGCCGCGCGCCCTCGCCTCGCGAATCATGCAAACCACCGTCTGCCGGTTCCGGGCGTCCAGCGATGCCGTCGGCTCGTCGAGCAGCAGCACCGGGCGCGGCTTGATGAGACTGCGGGCGACGTTGATGCGCTGCTGCTCGCCGCCAGAGAACGTGGCCGGCGGCACGTTCCACAGCCGCTGCGGAATGCGCAGGCGCAGCAGCAGGTGCTGCGCCTCCACGCGCGCCTCGCGCAGCAGGCGATCGTCCTCGCCGGCGTCCTCGATGAGCGCCTCGGCCACCACGTCGAGCGCGGGGACGCGCGGAACGACGCGCAGGAACTGGCTGACGTACCCGATGGTCCGGCGGCGCAGGTTGAGCAGGGACTGCGCCGGTGCGCGGGTGACATCCACCGCGGCCTCGTCGCTTTCCAGGACGATCGAGCCCGAAGTCGCGCGGTAGGTCGCGTAGACGCACTTGAGGAGCGTGCTCTTGCCGCTGCCCGACGGGCCGTCGAGCACGACGCACTCGCCGGACGCGACGTTCAGGTTCGCATTGGCGAGCACAGCAAGCTGCGCCCCGCCCTGGTTGTGCAGGACGAACGTCTTTGACAACTCGTGAATCCGAACCGCAACACCGCTCATGGCTGCAGCACCGAGGACACCAGGAGTTGCGTATAAGGATGCTGCGGATCGTCCAGCACCTGGTCGGTGAGCCCGCTTTCGACTACGCGGCCGGAGCGCATCACCAGCATGCGATGTGCCAGCAGCCGGGCGACGGCGAGATCGTGCGTGACCAGCACTGCAGCGAGTCCGAGCCGGCGCGTGAGCGAGCGCAGCAGATCGAGGAGCCTCGCCTGCACCGAGACGTCGAGCCCCGAGGTTGGCTCGTCCATGAACACCATGCGCGGATGCGTGACCAGGTTGCGCGCGATCTGCAGGCGCTGGCGCATACCGCCCGAGAACGCCTGCGGCTTCTCGTCGATGCGATCGGGATCGAGCTCCATGCGTTCGAGCCACTCGGCGGCCGTGTTGCGGATGCGTCCGTAGTGCCGTTCGCCCAGGGCCATCAAGCGCTCGCCGACGTTCGCCCCTGCCGATACGTTCATGCGCAAGCCCTGGACGGCATCCTGGTGCACGTAGCCCCAGTCGGTTCGGGCAAGCAAGCGACGCTGCGCCTCCGAAATGGCGTACACGTCGATCATGCCTTCGTGGCGGGTGAGAAAGGCAACGCTGCCGCCATCGGGTTTCGAGCGCCCGGACACGCAGTCGAGCAGCGTCGTCTTCCCCGAACCCGACTCGCCGACGACCGCGAGCACCTCTCCGGGATAGAGCTCGAAGCTCACGCCGTCGACGGCCCGACACGCGCCGTAGCGCTTCACGAGCTCGCGGGCGCGAAGAAGCGGTTGCGGTTCGTGCGACATCGAAGACAGCAGCACGCTCACGCAGACCGCCCCGGCCCGCGCCTCGAGCCGCAGTAGTCGGTATCGGAACAGACGTACATGCGCCCGCCGCGATCGTCGGTGACGAGCTCGTCGAGGAAGCTCTCGGTCGACCCGCACAGCGCGCACGCCGTCTCCCACTTCTGCACCTCGAACGGGTGATCCTCGAAGGCGAGGCTCTCGACCCGCGTGTACGGCGGCACCGCGTAGATGCGTTTCTCGCGCCCGGCGCCGAAGAGCTGCAGCGCGGGATTGCGATCCATCTTGGGATTGTCGAACTTCGGAATCGGCGACGGCGCCATCAGGAAACGGCCGTCGACCATGACCGGATAGTCGTAGCTGGTCGCGACATGACCGTAGCGGGCGATGTCCTCGTACAGCTTCACGTGCATCAATCCGTACTCCGCCAGCGCGTGCAGCGTGCGCGTGTGCGCGGCTCGGGGCTCGAGGCGCTGCAAGGGTTCGGGCGCCGGCACCTGGTAGACGATGATCTGGCCCGCGCGAAGGGGCGTCTCCGGAATGCGATGGCGCGTCTGGATGAGGGTTGCATCGCGCGTGCGCTCGGTCGTGCGCACGCCCGTGGTGCGGCGGAAGAACGTGCGGATGTTGACCGCGTTGACGGTGTCGTCCGCGCCCTGGTCGATGACCTTGAGCACGTCGTCCGGACCGATGATCGACGCGGTCACCTGGATGCCGCCCGTGCCCCAGCCATACGGCAACGGCATCTCGCGCGAGCCGAAGGCGACCTGGTATCCGGGGATCGCGACCGCCTTGAGGACGGCGCGGCGGATCATGCGCTTGGTGCGCTCGTCGAGGTAGGCGAAGTTGTAACCGGGCTCGGCCGCGTTCGTCTCGGCAACGGCGTTGGCTCCCTCGCCGCCCGCTCTCGTGACCGGTGCGGCGGCGACAGGCCCCTGCTCGCCGACGCGGCGGGCTTCCTGTAGATCGACGCTTTGCGGCGCGCCCCGCGTGCTCACTCGGAGGCCTCGCAGCGCCCGGCCCGGAGCTTGCGAACGAGCTCGAGCTCGGCCTGGAAATCGACGTAGTGCGGCAGTTTCAGGTGCTGCACGAAGCCCGATGCTTCCAGGTTGTCGCTGTGCGAGAGCACGAACTCCGGCATCTGCGCCGGCGACTCCACCGCTTCGCCCAGCTCCCCGGCGCGCAGCGCGCGATCGACCAGCGCCATCGCCATCGCCTTGCGCTCGCAGTGCCCGAACGCGAGCCCGTAGCCGGTGGTGAACCGGGGCGGCTCGGTTCGGCTGCCGGCGAACTGGTTGATCATCTGGCATTCGGTGATCGCGATGTCGCCGATCGACAGTGGTGCGCCCAGCTCCTCCGGCTCGATCTCGATCTCCACCAGGCCGAAACGGATCTCGCCCGCGAACGGATGCGAGTGCGCGTACCCGCGCTGGGTGGAATAGCCCATCGCGAGCAGAAAGCCTTCGTCGCCGCGGGCGAGGTTCTGCAGGCGTTCGGCGCGC
>WHTS01000102.1 GCA_009377585.1 Betaproteobacteria bacterium | reverse complement strand
CCTGCGCGAGGCAGGCTATGGCGGAGGCCTCACGATCGTCAAAGACTACGTGCAGCGCATCCGCCCACGCTCCCCAAAAGCGTTCCTCACCCTTGAGTTCGCCGCCGGCGAGTAATGGGAAGCTTCCCATTACTCGCCGGGCAAGGTGCGTAGCCGCAGGTACGCCTCGGGGGCCGGTCGCGGCCGAAGGCTCGCCACCAGCGCTCGGAAGTGATCCGCTGCTCCGGGATATCCGCGCGCCCTCACCATGGCGTAGAGTCGCGAGGCGCGAAGGCTCGGGTACTTCGTCAACGTCTCCACGATGAACGCCCGGTACGGATCGATCATCGAGGAGCGCACGATCTTGGGCGCCACCTCGACCCCGGCGCTGCGCAGTGCCCGGCGCACGGTGGCGTGATGCACGCGCAGTTGCCGGGCGATCGTGCCGATCGGCCAGCCCTCGGCGTGGTACAGACGCACGATCTCGGCTTCGAGGGCGCGCGGGATCATCGTTCAAGGCCCACCGCGCAGGGGACCGAACCGTGCAAACGCCGGAAGTGCTCCCTTGCACCAGCTGCAGCGTTGTGCGAGCAACGAACGTGGTTCGGTTCGCCACGGCGACGGGAACTCGGACAGGCGGTGATCATCGCAGGCTACGCTCAGCGTCTCATCGGTCGCGACGAGCGCCACTGTGCCCGGGATGTCCGCCTCACCGGAACCCTGATGCGTCACTTTCTGCGCGCGCCGTGCACGCCAGGCGCACTGGCGCGCCGCATGCCGACACGCCCCACGGTGGCTTCGCTGATAGCGTGCACCCGCCCGATGTAGCGACTCGCGCCGCCGTATCCGCGCACACGCCCCCGTGCAATACCGGTTACCCCGATCGCAGCGCCGGCAGATGCGCACCTGCGCGGCACAGCGCGCGCAGCTGTAGAGCCGATACGTCGTCTCGCCCGCCTTCATCGCCTCGGCGCGTCCCACTGGACAACGCCGCGCAATCAAGGCATAAACGCAATGCACGCACGCAACAGCGCGCGCGCTCTAGAAGGCCCGGGGGTTCTTTCCAGGAATGTGCCCGGGCCTTCGTCTTTGCGGCGTTTGCCATCAGCATAGCGCACACCCCGCCCGAGGCCCCAAGCAATCGGTCAACGCCGGTAAGCGCCTCGGCCTACCGATTCTGTATCGCTGTGCCAGCGATACAGATCAACACCTTCGAATCGCGATCCTCCAAGCCCAGCATCGATAAGACCCGCCGCGTCATTCCGGGGGTGTCCCGCGCTTATCCTCAAAATCACGCGGAACTCAAACCCCGTCGACAGGCAGCGTTGCACCGCGACCTTGTCGCCGAAGCACTCGGTGATCGCCCGACGAAGCGCCCGCGCCCCGTCGATGACGATCAGTCGCGGGGCCTCGGCATTGAGGCCACGCTCGATCAGATCGGCGATCAGCTCGCGCACCACGGCCGTGTTCTCGGTCGCACCCTGGCGCATGCCTAGAACGTGCTTACGCCCTTCGGTATCGATGCCCAGGGCGATGAGCATGATGTGGCTGCGGAAGTGGATCGCGTCGATCATCAGCACCGGCAAATCGAGCTTCTCGAGCGATCGGCTCAGCCACGCCTTGAGCCGCTCACAGGACAGTGCAACGAAGCGCCGCGAGACCGCGCTCTTGGAGGTCGAGCACTGCACCACCTGCTCGGGCAAGGCGTCCAGCGAACGGGCATAGCGGCGCGTACTGATTCCCACGGCGATCGCATCGAGCGTATGGGCGTTCAGTGGATCGCGATTGGCCGCCCACGCAAAGCTCGGCAGAGACTCCTCCGCGCCCTGGACATTGCGCGCCCGCGGGCGGCGAATCTCGATGCGCCGGCCTCCGAGTGTCACGCGGCTCGTCGTGTGGCCACCACGCAGCGCTCGGCGCTCGGGATTGGGGACGCCTTTCGCCCCGCACAAACTCGCGCGCTCTTGTTCCATGAGCGTCGCGAGCACCTCCTTGCCCGTTTGCACGCACAACGCGAAGAACGCTTCCTTCGCACTCCTCAGCGCCGAGAGCACGCGCGCTGGAATAGCTACGTTGAGCGCCCCTGCATCGGCTTGCGATTGGCAAACGATCGACTTCGTGACAGTCTTCGCCATGGTGGCTCCTTTCTTGGTTTGGCGACCCCCTGCATATCACACGCAGGGGAAAGGAGCCGCCACCTCAGACCCTCAGTTCAACATCGATCGGGACAATGCCCTTGTGGCCGATGATACGTGTCAGATAACTGACGGTCGGTCCGCTTGCCGGATACGCGACGCGCGGCTCGCTCTGGCCAAAGACAGCGTGTTCTGCAGCAATGGTGAAATCGCAGAAATACGCAAAATGGTGGCCGCCGCCGATGGCGTAGCCGTTCACACGGGCTATTACGGCTTCGGGCAGCGAGAAATAATCAGGTAGGGCGGACTGAACATCGCGGGGCCGCCTCGTCCCATCCGTCCCTCCTTCTGCCACGAGACATCGGCTCCGGCACAGAAGGCCCTATCTCCCGCACCGGTGAACACCACGACACCGACTTCGGGATTACTGCCGGCTGCATCGAACGCCACTTCGAGCTCGCGCATCGTCTCGGCGGTGACCGAGTTCATCTTCTGCGGGCGATTGATCATGATGGTGGCCACCCCGCCGGCCACGGTATACAGGATGTCCTGAAACTCCTCGCTCATCTGCACGCCCCTCTTCAAGCTTCAATCAACCCTTGCACCCGAGACGCGGATGACTCGCGCCCACTTGGCAAGGTCGGATTTGATCTGCGCCGAAAACTCCTCGGGCGTGTTGGCAATGAGGCTGAATCCCAGCGACGTAACGCGCTCCTTGATTTCAGGCATGGCCAGGATCTTGATGATCTCGGCGTGCAGGCGATCTATAAGCCCGCGCGGAGTGCCGCTCGGCGCGAGAACGCCAATCCACGTGCTTGCCTCATAGCCCGGCAAGCCGCTTTCGGCGACGGTTGGTACATCGGGCATACCCGAAGAGCGCTCGAGCCCGGTAAGGGCAAGCGGCCTGAGCCTGCCTGCCTTTACGTGCCCGCCAATTGCCGATAGCGTATAGAAGGCGACCGACACATGGCCGCCCACCAGATCCGCAAGCGCCGGAGCGGTGCCTTTGTAAGGCACGTGCACGAGATTCACGCCAGTCATGCTCTTGAAGAGCTCCGCGGCCATGTGAGCGGCGGAGCCGCTTCCGCCAGACGCATAGTTGATTGCGCCCGGTTTGGCCCGCGCGAGCGCGATCAGCTCGCGGGTCGAGCGCACTGGCAGCGACGGATGCACAACGAGAACGAGTGGTGCGGATGCAAGCGCGGTAATGCCCTGAAAATCACGCTGCACGTCGTATCCCACCTTGGGATAAAGGCTCGGGTTGATCACGATAGCACTCGAGCCCGTTAGCAAAGTATAGCCGTCGGGCGCGGCGCGTGCCGCCTTTTCGGCGCCCATGACGCCACCCGCGCCCGGCTGATTGTCCACGACGACTTGCTGTCCGAGCGCCTCGCCGAGTCGCAGGGCGAGAAGGCGAGCCAGAATATCAGGAGAGCCCGACACCGAGTGCGGAACGATGAAGTGTATCGGCTTGTTCGGATACGCCTGGGCGTGCGAGGGATCCGCAGCTCCAAGCGCAAGGCCCAGGACAACGATTGGACCAGCAACACGCCGTAACGAGACTTGTGCCGGAGCTCGCATGAGCGCGGTCGATGGCAAGCTCAAACCCCAGCGCCCGCCCGACGGCGGTAAAGCAGCGTGGTTTCCATCTCCTGCACCGCGACGCCATCGTGCTTCATGAAGCGCCGCCTGAACTTCACCACGCCCCGGTCCGGCTTGCTGCTCTCCTTCTTCTCGATCACGGTCGACTCCATGTGCAGCGTGTCACCGTGCTTCACCGGTGCGAGCATCCGCCAATTGTCGACCTGCAGCAGGGCGAGCAAGGTCCCATCATTGACGCCGCTCGCATACTGAAGCCCGCCCATGATGGCGTAGACGAGCGGACCGTGCGCAATGGGCTCGCCGAACGGCGTCGTCTTGGCGTACTCCCAGTTCGTGTGCACCTCGTTGAAATCCCCCGACAGGCAGGCAAAATTCACGATGTCGGTCGAGGTGATCGTCCGTTTCGGCGTCACGAAAGTCCGACCGACCTCGAAATCCTCCCAATAGAGACCGCGATTCTGCGTCGTCATGTCGCCTCCTTGACCCGTCGTCACCGTGGGCTGTTTGCGAGAATCACGGTGCAGTGGGATGAAAGCACCCCGCCCTCGTTGTGCACCAGAGCCACTTCGGCGCCCTCGACCTGACGTTCGCCCAGCCCGCCGCGGAGTTGGCGCACTGCCTCGACGATGCCGAGAAGTCCGCCGGTCGCGCCCGCATGCGCGTGCGAGAGCATGCCGCCATGCGTATTGACAGGGAGCTTGCAACCGATCTCCGCGTGACCCTCGGCGTAGAAAGCCCCGCCTTCGCCCGGTTTGCAGAACCCGAGCTCCTCCAGCTCGATCACCGGGACGATGGAAAAACAGTCGTAGAGCTGCGCCACGTCGATGTCCTGCGGCCCGAGCCCCGCCATGTCGTATGCCGCCTTGCCCGAATCGGCCGCGCCGAAATGCACGAGGCTCTCCGCGCACAGGAGGTGCTCGTGCGTATGACGCTCGCCCACCCCCAGCAAGTACGCCGGCTTGCCCTTGCAGTCGCGCGCACGCTCCGCCGAAGTGACGATGAAAGCGCCGGCCGCATCGGATATCAGACAGCAGTCGAGGATATTGAGCGGTGCCGCGATCTCCTTGGAAGCGAGCACATCCTCGATCGTGATTAGCTGCTTCATGTGCGAATTGGGATGCAGCGATGCATGCCGGCGCGTGGTCACCGCGACCTGTGCGAGCTGCTCGCGAGTAATGCCGTATTCGTGCATGTAACGCCGCGCGATCATGGCGTAGCACCCCGGAATGGAGGGTCCGTATGGCGCTTCGAAGTAGGGATGCCCGACCGCCGAAGCCAGGGCCGACACAGCGGCGTCCCGAGTGAGCCCGGTCGCGCGGTTCTCGCCGGTGCACACGAGCACCGTGCTCGCCATTCCCGTTGCGATAGCCGCCGCGGCATGACCGAGCATTACCGCAGGCGTGGCGCCACCCGCGATCATCGCCGAGCAGTACCGCGGCTTGAGACCGAGGTATTCGCACAGCACGGTGCCGAGCATGAAATACGGTTCGCTGAACGAATATGCCGTAAGCAGGCCGTCGATGTCTCCGACTTCGAGCCCGGCATCGTCGAGCGCGCGGCGCGCGGCCTGTGCATTCAGCCCGAGGCCTGTCATATGCGGCACTTTGCCTATGTCGGACTCGCCCACGCCGACGATCGCAGCCTCGTTGCGCAGTGATTGGGTCATCGGTCTACTCCACGTCGCGAGATCACGGCCAGCGCGTCCACGGCAACGACGCGTTCCGCGCTCGCGAGGATCGGGTTGACATCCAACTCCGCAAGCCGATCACGCAGGTCGAACCCGAGCTCCGAGACTCGCGCGATTGCTTCCGCGAGCGCGTCGAGCATCACCGGCTTCCCGCCCCGAAAACCCGTGAGCAGCTTGTATCCCTTGGGCTTGCGCAGCATCTCGAGCGCCTCGTCCTTGCTCATCGGTGCCAACGCGGCTGAGGTATCTCGAAGGACTTCCACGAGCACGCCACCCATACCGCATACCACGAGCGGTCCGAATTGCGGATCGTTTCGTACTCCGGCAATCACTTCGATTCCGCCGCCGATCATTTCCTGCACGCTCACGCCGGCGAGGCGTGGGCGATCGGGGAGACGCTCGACCGTTTCCTCGATCGACCGATAGGCCTTACGCACGGCGGGCTCGTCAGCGAGCGCCAAATGCACGACACCGGCTTCGGTCTTGTGCGGTATCGCTGCGGACTCCGCCTTCAATACGACCGGGTAGCCGAGTTCATTGGCGGCCTCTACGGCCTCGTCTTCGGTGCGTGCAAGCTTCTCGCGAGTGACCGGAATGCCGTAGCTTGCGAGGAGCGCTTTCGACGCACCTTCGCTCAGCGCTTCTCCCGCCTGGCGCTGGCCAAGGAGCGCAATCGCCCTCGCCGTATGCTGTTCACTGGCCAGCCTTTGCGTTTGCCGCGCGAGCAACCCGTCCCGCCGCTCGTGGTATTCCATCCATGACTTGAGCGCCGCGAAGCATCGCCTCATCGAGCGGAACATGGAAAGGCTCCGAGAGGCGTCGTACACCTCACTGCCCGGCCCCTGGTACCACTCGTTGAGCCATACGATGCACAAGGGCTTGTCCAGTTGCTGCGCGAGGTCGCACAGGTATCTCGCACGCTCAACGGTGTTGGGTGCGAACGCCGTCATCATAGGCACGACGACGGCCGCAAACGAGGGATCCGCCGCGAAAGCCTCGATGCAATGACCGTACATCGTGTGATCGTGCAAAGACGCAGCCGTGATGTCGCATGGATTTGCGCTCGAGCCGAAGTCCGGCATCTTTTCGCGCAGCTTCGCTGAGGTCTGGGGCGCAAGCGGAGGCAATGAAACTCCCAAGTCGTCCGCTTTGTCTGCGGCCATGACGGCGGCTCCGCCAGACGCCGACATGACGCCAATGCCGCTCGTCACGGGCTTTCCCGCTTTGGAGAAGAACGCTGCTGTCTCCAGCACCGCTTCGAAGTCGTCGACGCGAACGACGCCCGCACGCTCGAAAGCGGCTTCGTACGCGACATTGGAGCCGGTGAGCGTACCGGTATGCGAAAGGGCGGTGCTGCGACTGAGATCGTTCCGTCCCATCTTGTAGGCGATGACGGGCTTGCCTCTCTCTAGCGCACGCCTTGCCGCTTTCAGGAAGCGCGTTCCGTCCGAAATACCCTCGAAGACGCATGCAATCGACCTCGTCGTCTCGTCCTCGACGAGGAAATTGATGAGATCACTGATGTCGACGTCGCTGGAATTTCCGGGTGCGAAGTTGTAGCTGAAGCCGATACCGCGCTGCATCCCCTGGGTGAGGATGAAACCCAGCCGCCGCTCTGGACCACCAGCCCAATCGGACCGGTGATCATCGGAAGCTCGTTCAACCCCGGCTGAAAGGAGAGTCCCACCCGATCGACGAAGTTCATGACGCCGATGCAGCTCGGACCCAGAATGCGCATTCCGCTCCGCCGGGCGATTTCGACCAGCCGCTGCTGCTTCGCGACCCGTTCGGCATCGCCGGTTTCGAGAAAGCCGGACGAGTAGATGACCGCACCCCCCACCCCCAGCCCTGCGCATTGCTCTACGATCGGCAGCACCTGTTCCGCTGGCACGGAGAGAACGACGCAGTCGGGCACCTCCGGGAGGCTATCGATCGTCGGATAGCACGCGCGTCCGAGGATCTCGCGATGCCTGGGATTGATCGGATAAGCGCTGCCCGTATATCCGAACGAGGTGTTCTGCAAAGTCCGATATCCGAACGCGCCCGGTGTGGCGGAAGCACCCACAATGGCTACGCTACGTGGTCGCAAAAGGCGGGAAAGTTCTTCGGCCCCATACAGCTCTCGCGCGGCGAATGTAGGGCAGACGGAGTTTTCGGATCGATTCATCGTGATTTGCGCCTGGGTGCATCAGTACGGTTTCGGCACGCTATGCGCGTTGTCCGCGGCGTGCCCGAGAACGAGACCGGGGCTCGCCTCCTCTCTGGATGCAACCAAGACGCGGTCATCGTGCGATCCTCAATCCGAGCGCCGGGATGACTTTTCCGAACTCCTGCAATTCCCGCTTGATCTTGGCGCTGAATTCCTCCGGCGTACTCCCGATGGGCTCCGACCCGGTCGCCGCAAGCCGCTCCACGATATCCGGCCGCTTCAATACCTTCGCCACCTCTTGGTAAAGCCGGATCACGATGGGTCGCGGCATCTTCGCCGGTCCGACTATGCCCTGCCAAGGCGCCGTATCCACCGGCACACCGAGCTCGGCAAAGGTCGGCACATCGGGAAAGGAGGCGAGCCGCTTGTTGGCCGACGTTCCGAGGATTTTCAGCTTTCCGGCCTTGATATGTGCCATGGACGAAGGCACGCTAGCGAAGATGAGCTGCACCTCGCCCGAGAGAAGCGCGACCTGCGTGGGCGCCCCACCCTTATAGATGACGGACACGATGCCGTCGGTTGTGCCGGTACGCAGCTTGAACAGCTCCGTCGCGAGATGGCCTGCGCTACCCGGGGTTGCGATACCGGCGTTGATACCCTTCGGCTTGGACTTCGCAAGTGCGATCAGGTCTTTCATGTTCGAGACGGGTAGAGACGGGTGCACTACCAGCACGAGCGGACTCACCGCGACTTGCGTTACAGGGGAGAAATCGCGGTAGGCGTCGTACGGCACGTCGCTCAGGAACGGCGTCGTAGTAAACGAGGCGTACGGAAACAGCAGCGTGTAGCCATCGGGAGTTGCGCGCGCTACCGTTTCCGAGCCGATGACGCCGCCCGCGCCGGGCCGGTTGTCCACGACGATTCGCAGATCCGCGCTTTCCGTAAGGCCTCCGGCAAGGATGCGAGCCACGATGTCCGTGCTGCCGCCGGGCGCGACGGGTACGATCAGCCGGATCGGCCGGCTGCCATAAGCGCCCGCCTCCTGAGCGTTCACCATTGCGGGGTGCGAGATGAATGCTGCCCCGACGAATATCCCTAGCGCGATTCGGTTCTGCATGCGACGCCTCCTCATGCAGTCCGCACGCGATGTTGCATGTCCTTCAGTGCGCGCAGCGTGCCTTCCACCAACCCCTCGAAGATGTCCCTCGCCGGCTTGCGTTGTGCGAGCATGCCCGCGCCCTGCCCCGCCGGATTGCTGTGCAGCTCCCAGCGGCCTGCCTTGGCCGCGCTTTCGTTGAAATCGTCGAGCAGGATCTTCTGGTAAGGCATCGGCAGCGGCTCCAGACCCGACTTTCCCCATGCTTCGACCAATGCGTTTCGGTAGCAACGCATCGTCTTGCCCGTATAGACGCGCTGAATGTCGAAATCCTGAGCCCGGCCGTTGATGATCTGTTCCTTCATGGCGTCGGCAATCTCGCACTCATGCGCGACCAGAAAGGCGGTTCCGATCCAGACGCCGAGTGCACCCAGCGTGAGCGCTGCCGCGATTCCACGTCCATCGACAATCGCGCCCGCCGCAATGACCGGCACAGGTGACACCGCGTCTACCACCTGGGGAATGAGCGCGAAGTTCGCGATCTTTCCGGTGTGCCCACCTGCCTCGTAGCCTTGCGCAACGACAATGTCGACGCCAGCTTTGACATGACGCTGCGCGTTGGCGACCGTGCCGGCCAGGCCGAGCACTTTCATCGCCTGCGCGCGAGCGCGCGGCACCATTGCCGAGGGATCGCCCAAGCCGGCTGCGAACATCGGCACCCTCTCCTCGAACACCACCTCGAGCTGCCGGGCGATCAGAACATCCGAGATGACCACCTCGTTGTCCACTTGGCATTCGGGCACGCCGTGGTCCTCGAGCACGCGCCGCGCGAACGCGACATGCTCGGGGTAGCGCTCGCGCAACTGCCGGCGCACTTCGGAGCGCGTCTTCGCTGCCTCCGCGAGCTTGGCAGGCAACAGCAAGTCCACGCCGAAAGGCTTCCGGGTAAGCGTGCGGACTTTCCGGATCGCGCGTCGAATCTCTTCGGGCTCCAAGCCCGATCCGCCGATGCAGCCCATGCCACCGGCTTCCGATACCGCAGCCACCAGCTCGGGCGGCGTTGCCTTACCTCGGGAGCCCATGCCGGCAAGGAGAATCGGGTATTCGATGCCGAGCATCTCGCAAAGAGGGGTCTCGAGTATGGGCCTTGCCATTTCACTCTTCCTCCGTAAATCGCCTCATCCGGAACGAGCGGGGGCTACTCCACCTTAGCGCCCGACTCGCGCACGACTTTTCTCCACTTGACGAGTTCCCGTGTGATGGTTTCGCCGAACTCGCCAGGTGTACTGCCTACGGGCTCGAATTCCAGCTTTGCGAGCGCTTCCTTCACGTCCTGCTGGGCAAGCGCGTCCATCAAGGCTGCGTGCACGCGCCTCACGATTGCCTCCGGGGTACCTGCCGGAACGAGCACGCCCGCCCATGTGCTCGCCTCGTAGCCCGGGATCGCGGATTCCGCAATCGTCGGAAGGTCGGGAAGAAACGTGGAACGGCGTGCCCCGGTGGTCGCGAGCGCCTTGAGCTTTCCCGCTCGTACGTGGTGGCCGGTAGCGGAAGCGGAGTAGAAGCCGATCGGCGCTTCGTCCGCTACGATTGCGATGACTGCCGGTCCGCTGCCCTTGTAAGGCACGTGAGTCAAAGCTGCTCCCGACATACTCTTGAAGAGCTCGGCAGCGAGATGCGCTGCGGACCCGGGACCGCCGGATGCATAGCGCAGGTTGCCCGGCTTGGCATTGGCGAGCGCAATCAACTCTTTCGGACTCGCCGCCTGCACCGAAGGATGTGTTACCAGCAGGAAAGGATAAGTCACGAGCATGGACACCGGTGCGAAGTCGGCTACGGTGTCGTACGGGAGCTTCTTGTGCATGCTTGGGTGTACCGTATGGCTGCTCGACACCATGACGAGGGTGTAGCCGTCGGGTGCCGCCTTGGCGGCGATGCCGGCACCGATAACGCCGCCCGCGCCCGGGCGGTTGTCGATGACGACTTGCTGACTCCATGCCGTGGAAAGCTTCTGCGCGAAAAGCCGTGACACGACGTCCGTTCCCCCGCCCGGGGCCAACGGGACGACGAAGCGCACCGGCCGGGTCGGATAGGTATCGGCGGACGCCGCACTCGCTGGCCCGGCGAGCACGGCGGCCAGCACGGATACGCTGGCGACGGCCCGGCGGCTCACGAGCTCACCCCCGTCCGTTTGAACTGCGGCAGCTTGGCGCCACCCATCCGCTCTTCGAAGCACACTGCAACCCGGTCTCCGATCTGGCTCAGCAGGGCATCGTCTCCGACGATGTTCGCCATCAGGCGCGGTCCCTCGTCCAAGTCGATCAACGCAACCACATACGGAACGCGCTTGACGAATGCAGGCATCGGCGCACGGTGCATCACCGTGAATGTGTAGACGGTGCCGCTTCCGCAGCTCCTCGTCCATTCCAGCTGCTCCGACCAGCACGTGGGACACAGATGCCGAGGCGGAAAGTGCGCCTTCCCGCACGTACTGCAACGTTTGAGGAGGAGCTCACCGCGATCGGCGGCTTCCCAGTAGGCCTTCGAATCGGCATTGAGGACGGGTGCCGGATAGCCGGTTTCATTTGCCATGCTCTTCCTCCGCTTGCGGCATCGTCATCGCCCGGTGAACACAGGCTCCCGCTTCTCGCGGAACGCGGCGACTGCCTCCTTGTGGTCCTCGCTCAGTCGGACGATGGGCATGTTGGATGCGACCAGTTCGAGCGCACCGCGCAGATCGGTTGTCGCGCTTTGATACAAGACCTTCTTCAATAGCCGTACCGCCAGTGGGGCGCTGCGCGCCACCTTCCGCGCGAACGCGAGGGTTTCCTCGACGAGCCGATCGTCGTCGAATACTCGATTCACGAGACCCATGCGCAACGCCTCTTCCGCGTCGATCGTTTCGCTGCTCCAGAAGAGCTCGAGGGCCTTCGCCGTGCCGACGATACGCGGCAGATAGTAGGCACCGCCCGCCCCCGGCAGGAGCCCCATGCGCACGTAAGTCTCGGCGAAACGTGCGCTGCGTGCCGCAAAACGCAGATCACACATGAGCGCCACATCCACGCCGCCGCCGGTGGCGATGCCGTTCACCGCCGCGATCACCGGCTTGTCGATCTCCTGGATCTTGAGCGCGAGCCGCTGCACGTTCTCCGTCAGACGAGCCTTGACGTGCGCCGGGCTCTGGGACGCGTAATCCCCGAATCTTCCGACATCGCCTCCGGTACTGAAGCTGCGCCCGGTTCCAGTAACGACGATGACGTTCACTGCATCACTCGTACGGTAGGTTTCCAGGAGGTCGAGCCAGGCATCGATCATGTCGTCGGTGAAAGCGTTCAGCTTCTCCGGCCGGTTCAGTCTGATCGTCGCGACCTTGTCGCCGACCTCGGACACTACGTACTGCGACATGCGCTGGATCCTCCTCCTGGTGCTACATCGCTTTGGGCGGTCTCCGCCCGTCCGCCGCTCGTTACTGCCTGGCTATGCGACATCGCGACGAGCAGTGCGTCGACTTTCGGAAATGTAGGTAATACACTGCGCACTGTCAAACTGTCAGAACCAGTTCCAATGGTTGGAATAAACGCCATCGCGGTGCGGGTCTTGCGGCTAACATGCCTACGATTGATCCGCTCTGCGACTTCGAAAGCGATGCCGCTTACAGTAATTCCGAAGCATTCGTTGCGCAAGGCCGGCAGCGTGCCGAAACCTGTCGCCGTCAAGCGGGCGTTCGACGCTTCCTCGCAATAGAGCGAAACGGTAGAGAATGACGATGCGTGGCGTGCAGCGTACGGTGGCGATCTTCGAGTGCTTCAGTCCGCAGCGACCGAGCCTCACGCTGCAGGAGATTGCCAACAGCATCGGATTGGCGAAGTCCACGACCTTCAGGATCGTGCAAAGCCTGGAGCGGATGGGCTATCTAATTCGGCTCGAAGACCAGAAGTATTGCTTGTCGTTTCGATTCACGCGGCTCGCTGGATCGGTAATGAGCACCCTGAGCATCCGTCAGGTGGCGCGGCCTACGATGCTCGAGCTCGCTCGCCAGACGAACGAAACCGTTACGCTCAACATGATGAGCGGACGCGACCGCATTTGTATCGAGGTCATCGATACGCCGTCGCCGCTCATGAGCATGGCACGGCAAGGTCAGAGTGTTGCGCTGACCGGTAAGGGCGCAACCGGAAAAATGCTCATGGCTCACGTTGCGCCCAAGGCAATGGAACGCATCGTGGCACAGGCAACGAAGATCCCGGAAAAGCGAGCCGAGATGATGACGGAGCTCGCGCGCGTTCGTAAAGCGGGTTACTGCGTTTCGCATGGCGAGCGCGTACTGGGTTTGAGCGCAATTGCAGCACCGATCTGGGAGAGCGACGGCAGCGCCCCGTACTGCATTTCGATCACTGCGCCCACCGTAAGGCTGAAGCCGCGGATCGACGAGTTCGTGAAGACCCTCGTGAAATCCAGCCGCGATATTTCCCGACGGCTCGGTTCGGACGTGGAGATGCCGGCGATGCGCTCCGAGGTCGCAAAACCGAGCAAGGCGACCCGAGATGCGCGCGCTCCACGGCGCGCCAGGTCGCTGGTGCACAGTTGATTTGCCGTTGCATCGAAGTTGGAGCGGGGTGGTTCGTATGAGGGTCTTCACTCACGCTTGCGAAGGCCGTGCTCGAGCCACCGATGCTTGCCGTTCATCGAGCATGGAACCGCGTCGAGGATAAGAACTGCGTAAGGAGGAGGATAGGGAGATGAGATCGCCAATGCCGCATGGCGTATCGCGGATCGCGGTTGCAGCGCTCGCGGTGCTGCTGCCCGCTTCCGTCATGGCCCAGAAGTACCCGACCAAGCCCATTCGAATCGTCGTTGGATTTGCCGCCGGCGGCTCCACCGACCTGGTGGCGAGAACGGCGAGCAGCAAATTACATGCGGCGCTCGGACAGCCGGTCATCGTCGAGAACCGGCCTGGCGCGGGCGGCAACATTGCAGCAGAGTTCGTTGCGCAAGCGCCCGCGGACGGACATGTTCTTCTGGTCACACCGAGTGCCTTCGCAGTCAACCCAAGCCTCTACCGGCGTGCGCCCTACGACGCCATCAAGGACTTCGCACCGTTCACCGGTTTGACTTCGTACATGCTGTTTCGGGTCTGCCATCCTTCGCTGCCGGTTCGCTCCGTAAAGCAGTTGATCGCGCTTGCGAAGTCACGGCCCGGGCATCTCAACTATTCATCGGCGGGCACCGGGACGACGACGCATATCTCCGGCGAGCTGCTTTCCCACATGGTGCAAGTTAAGATGACGCACGTGCCTTTCCGGGGTACAGGGCAGCAATTGCCCGCATTGCTTTCGGGCGAGGTCGCTCTTGCTTTCGGCAGTACGACCGTCGTGCCGCTCATCCAGGCAGGCAAGGTCGTCTTGCTGGGCGTCACCGGCGCAAAGCGCTTTCCGGACTTTCCCGATGCACCGACGATCGCCGAGACGGTTCCGGGCTACGAAGTCACTTCCTGGAATGCCATGTTCTCACCGGCCAACACGCCTCCCGCGATCACGAAGCGAATCAGCGAGGAGCTGCGCAAGGGGTTCGGTCAGCCAGACGCGCGTGCGATCTTCGAACGACAGGGTCTGGAGGTCACCACCGGCACGCCCGAGGAGCTGGGAGCGCTCGTCGCGGAGGAAACCGCCAAGTGGGCGACGGTGATCAAGGCCGCTCGCATTCCCCTTCAGTAACACGCTCCAGCCATTCGAGACCGTGCAGCTTACCGGCGCAATGTAGCGCTCGCCAGACAAGGGATACGCGTGATGAGCAAACAATTGGTAAGTGCAGCCAGCCAGGGTCCGGTGCTGGTCATCCGGCTTTGCAGCCCCGAGAACCGCAACTCGCTGACCGCCGAGTTGAGGCAGCAGCTTGGGGATGCCATCGAGCGCGCGGAATGCGAGCGCTCGGTGCGCGCTGTGTTTTTGACATCGGAAGGCCCGACTTTCTGCTCGGGCGGCGATTTGAAGTTGCTGCAGAGCGCGTCGGACCCTTGGTCGGTGCATCGACGGTTTCGCAACTTGAGCCGTTGGCTCATGCCGCTCATCGCGCTGGACAAGCCGGTCGTGGTCGGCCTGCGGGGCGCTGCCGTTGGAGGCGGAATGGGCTTGGCACTGACCGGCGATGTGTTGATTGCGGGTGAGAACGCGAAGCTCGTTTCCGGCTTCTTCCGCCTCGGCGTCGTGCCGGACATCGGGACGATGTACCACTTGCCGCGGCTCATCGGGATGGCGCAAGCCAAGCGATTTCTTTTCAGTAGCGGCACGATGTCGGCTCAGGAAGCGCTCGAGCTCGGTCTGGTCGCCAAAGTGGTGCCGGACGAGCAGGTCGAAGCGGCCGCAATGGAAGAGGCGGCCCGTCTGGCGGAGGGGCCGGCCGAGGTGATCGGTCTCGCGAAAACGCTCATGGCGCGGAGCTTCGAGACGACATTGCACGACATGTTCGCGTTCGAGGGCTACGGACAGGCGCTTGCCATGTCCAACCCCGAATTCCGTGAAGGTTTGGCAGCGGCGCTGGAAGGTCGACGCCCAAGCTTCGTACAGGCTGCCAGGAACGATTCATGACTCGGTGACTGGATTAGGTCGCCGGCTACCGCGCAATGCGCACAGCTCATGCAAGCGAGAAGGAGCGATTCATGGATCCTGCAGCGTCCGAACACATCGAAGCGGTACGCGACATGGTCAACCGCTTCATGCAGACCGAGGTCGTGCCCGTCATGGACGGCTACGAGAAACGCGGCGAGTTTCCGCGCGCACTCATTCGCAAGGCCGGGGATGCCGGACTCTATGGCGCTGTATTCCCCGAATCCGTGGGCGGCAGCAACATGGGCTACCTGGCCGCGACCGTGATCCAGGAAGAAATGGCGCGCAACGATGTGCGCTTCTCCGCCTGCAACAATCAGCAGGGATCTACCTGCCCGGCTTGCATCTACTTCGGCGGCACGCCCGAACAGATCGAGAAGTTCGTTCCGAACCTTCTTGCCGGCAGGACGATCGGCATGATGTCTCTGACCGAACCCGGTGGCGGCTCGGATCCCGCGGGTGCGATGCAGACGTTTGCACGCCTCGACGGCGACGTGTATCGCATCAGCGGGCAGAAGGTATTTGCCTCGATCGCAAACGAAACCGATGTGGGCGTGCTGTTCGCGAAGACGGACCGGGATGCAGGAGCGCGCGGCGTGACGGGGTTCATCGTCGAGCCGAAGAAGTATCCGGGTTGGAAGGCGCAGCCGATCGAGATGCTGGGGCTGTCGAACGCGCTTCGCACCAACGTCCTCTTTCTCGATGACTTCGTGGTTCCGGTCGAAAACCGCCTCGGCGAGGAAGGTCAGGGCTTCAAGATCGTCATGCGCGCGCTGCAGTCCGGAAGGGTGACGATTGCCGGCAAGGCACTGGGCATCGCGCGGGCCTGCTTCGAGGATGCCGTCCGCTACGCCAATGAACGCACGCTGCGTGGACAGCCCATCGGACGCTTTCAGATGATCCAGTCCGAGATCGCCGACATGGCGACCGCGATAGAAGCGAGCCGCGCCCTGGTGTACAAGGCCGCGCACCACATGGACAGCGGGCTGCCCTCCAACCGGATCGCGGCTATAGCCAAATATCATGCCTCGCAAACCGCAAAGCTGTGCGCGGACAAGGCAATGCAGATCTTCGGCGGATACGGGCTCGCGAGCGAGTACCGGGTATCGTGGCTTCGATCGTACGCCGACCTGTTCTTTACCGGTGAAGGCTCGGCCAATGTGCAGAAGGTTCTGATCGCGGAGGACGCCCTGGGTTACAAGGTTGCCGATCGTCATCACGGCAAGACCGGCTTGCGTGAAATTCGCGGCGATAGCTGAAGGCGATCGCTCGGGGAGACGAACACCCGCTCGGGTGCGAAAGGATGAGCATGATCGACGAGACGACTTTCGACAAGTTCTTTCGGCCGCGCAGCGTCGCGATCGTCGGCGCATCGCCTCAGCGCGGCAGCGCCCGCAACAACCTGGTGCGTGTGCTTCTGAAGCATGGTTTCCAAGGAGCCGTTTACCCGGTCACGCCCAGCCATGCCGAGGTCGAAGGTCTTAGAGCTTACGCCAGCGTCTCGGAGCTGCCGGAAGCTCCGGACGTGGCGCTCGTGATCACGCCTGCGACAACGGTGCCGGACTTGATCGCGCAGTGTGGCGCCAAGGGCATCCGCAACGCGATCGTGTACAGCTCGGGCTTCGAGGAAATCGAAAGCGGCAAGGAGCACGCTCGCCGTCTGGCCGCGGCCGCGCGGAGGAACGGCGTTGCCGTGCTCGGCGCCAACTGCCAGGGCATCTGGTCCGTTCGGCACCGCGCCCTGCTGACCTTCGGTGCGGCTTCGGTGAGTCTGGAGAAGGTGCAATACGGCCCAATCGCCGTGATCAGCCAGAGTGGAGCCCTTGCCGGGGCCATTGCCAATTGCCTGCAGAACAGCGCAATGGGCTGTTCCTACATCGTCAGCGTCGGCAATGAAACCTGCCTGGACGCTTTACATGCCCTGCGCTGGGTGGTCGAACAGGACGACGTTCGCGTCGTCGCCATGTACATCGAAGGATTGTACGATGCGAAGCGGATTATGCCGATCGCGGAACGCGCCCGCGAAAATGGAGTCCAGATCGTTGCCCTCAAGGCGGGAAGGTCGGCAGTCGGCCAGCAAGCCACCGCCTCACACACCGGCAAGATCGCCTCGGCCCATGCCATCTATCTAGACGTGTTCGAGCAGGCGGGCGTTGTATCGGTGAACACGCTGGCAGAAGCGCTCGCTGCGGTGGAAGCCCTCGCCTTTCTGCCCGATCCACGGATCAGCGGTGACCCGAAGGGCGGAGTATCGGTGTTGAGCTCCTCGGGAGGCGCAGGCGCCCTGCTGGCGGATCATAGCGGCGAGCTCGGAATTCCCATGGCGGAGTTCAGTGCGACGGCCGCCGCATCGCTGCAGCAGATCCTCCCGGAGTTCGCGCGCAAAGAGAATCCGGTCGATCTCACCGGCCAGATTTACAGCATCCCGAATTTGTTCAGGGATACATGCCTCACGTTCCAAGCCGATCCCAGGACCGAGGCGATCATCGTCCAGTTCTCGAGCAGCGGGCGCCGCGGCCTGCTGGAGAACGTCGAGGTCTTCAAGGCTGTCGCGCGCGATGTACCGATCGTCATCAGCCTGATCGGCGAGAGCATGGAGCGAAACATCACGCAATCGCTGCGCGAAGCGGGCGTGCTGCTGGCCGCCGACCCTGCGATGTCGATGATGATGTTGTCCTTCCTATACATGCGGCACCGGATGCGAAAGCTGCCCAACGCACCGGAGCGCAGCCCGCTGAGCTTTCGGCCGCCTCCGCGCGATTGGATGCAGACCATGGAGTTCTGTGAGACATGCGGCCTGACGCCTGCCAGGTGGGCGGTTCTGCGCCCCGACGAGAGTGCGGCGACGGCGTGCGTCGGGATGAAATATCCGACGGTCGTCAAAGCTCTGCCTTCGGAAGCGGAGCATAAGACCGAGCTCGGGCTGGTAAGGTTACGCGTTCAATCGGCGGCGGAAGTCAACGCGCATGCTGCCGAGATCCGCCGTCGGCTCCATAAGCCCGATATGGGCGTTCTGGTCCAGGAAATGGTGGACGATGGTGTGGAAGTCGTCCTGTCGTGCCTGCGCCAGACCGACTTTGGCCCGGTCCTCTCGATCGGCACGGGCGGCACGGCGATCGAGTTGTACCGGGACGTCGCCTATCTCGCGCTTCCCGCGTCGGTTGAGCAAGTGCTGGCAAAACTGCGCAAACTGCGATTGTGGACCTTGTTGCAGGGTTTCAGGGGTAAGCCGGCTGCTGACGTACCGGCGTTGGCGGAAGCGGCGGTCCGATTCGGCGATATGTTCCTCGCCACGCCCGACGTACAGGAATTCGAGATCAATCCAGTGATCGTAAAGCCCCTTGGGCAGGGTCTGAGCGTGGTCGATGCATTGATCTACAGCACGCCTCCGGGTTCGAAGAATGATTCCCCGACAATGGATGCAGCACGTCGCACCACGCAGTGAGGACCACGAGCGAGGAAGCATTGATGTTCGCCAGGGGCAGTTTGAAGGGTCGGACAGCCCTAATCGCAGCCGGCGGCTCCGGCATCGGGAAAGAAGAGCTCATCGTGGATGGCGGGCAATGGTGGAAGTATGTCGCCGCATGACGTTGCGTTCCCAAAAGCAACGAATCGGCCTTTTTTCAGCGTAGTGTCTGGCCGACGATCATAGCTGTCGAGGAACGCGCGAGCCGCATTCCCCCTAGCCGGCAGGCTCGATCGGATGATCAATGCGATCAACGCCTATGTCTGCCGCGCGCAGTCGCGTACGCGTTCACCTTGCATGACGCTTAGGACGGGCGTGTGACTTGAGTAAGCACGTAAGTCATGATGCCACCGTGACGCACATATTCGATCTCTGCGGGCGTGTCGAGACGAAGCGTCACAGGAATTTCCTCGACTCCATCATTGCGCCGCACGACGAGCGTTACCTTCCCACACGGCGTTACGCTATCGTGCAGCCCGGTGATATCGAACGTTTCCGTGCCGTCGATGCGTAACGTCGCTGCCGTCGTGCCCCGCAGGAACTGACAGGGCAATACGTTCATGCCGACGAGGTTGCTTCGGTGTATGCGCTCGAAGCTGGAGGCCAATACCGCGCGCACACCGAGGAGCCGGGTGCCTTTCGCCGCCCAGTCGCGCGCACTGCCAGTGCCGTACTCCTCCCCTGCCACTACGACCATGGGCACGCGCTGCGTTGCATAACGCATCGCCGCGTCGTAGATTGGCAGGCGGTCGCCGCTCGGCTGATGCACCGTCACGCTTCCCTCCACGCCCGGCAGCATCAGATTTCTCAACCTCACGTTCGCGAACGTGCCTCGAATCATGACTTCGTGATTCATGCGCCGCGCGCCATAGTTGTTGAAGTCCTCTGCCTCCACGCCGAGGTTTCGTAGATAGACCCCGGCCGGTAAGCTCGGTTGGATGCTGCCGATCGGACTGATATGGTCCGTCGTGACGGAATTCCCAAGCACCGCCAGCGCTCGGGCGCCCAAGATATCGGCAAACGCTGAATGGCGCAGCGACTCGTCGAGAAAGGGCGGCTCCTTTATATACGTCGAGCGCTCGTCCCACGGGTACAAATCGCCCGTCACCTGCTCGATTCCTTTCCACAGCGGATTCTTGGAAGAGATGTCGGCAGAATAAACCTCGCGGTACAGCGCGGGATCCGCTGCGAACTCGAACGAGCGGGAGAGCTCCTCAGGCGTGGGCCAGACATCCCTCAAGTAAACGGGCTCGCCGTCGTCGTTGATCGCAAGCGGCTCACGCTCGAAATTGATGTCGACCCGGCCGGCGATGGCGTACGCAACCACGAGCGGCGGGCTCGCGAGGAACGCCGCACGCACGGCCGGATGGATACGTGCTTCGAAGTTACGGTTGCCGGAGAGTACCGCGCATGCGACCACTTCATCTCTGCCGATCCGGTTCTCGAGCTCCGCGTCGATCGGGCCCGAGGCGCCTACGCACGTCGCGCAACAATATCCCGCGACCGTGAAACCGAGGCGGTCTAGATACGGTTGGAGGCCCGCAGCTTCGAGATACTTGCTGACGACGGTGGAGCCCGGGGTGAGCGAGGTTTTTACCCATCGCTTGGCGGACAGGCCGCGCTCTACGGCTTTCTTCGCCACCAGCCCAGCTGAAACCATCACGCCTGGGTTCGAAGTATTTGTGCACGAGGTGATTGCCGCGATTACCACATCGCCGTCTGCGACCGTATTGCCGCTTCTCGGCTGCGGCGCGCGCTTTCCATAGCCGCCGTCGGCCACCGGCCGCGCGAGCACTTCCGCAAAGCGGCACTTACAGTAAGTCAGAAGCTCGTCGCCCCCGCGAAGGCGGGATGCCAGGCGAGATTCATTTCGGATCCCCGCCTGCTGAGCAGGAATGACGGATGTGCCAGGAACTTGTGACTCGAGGCTACGCCGCTGCGGCGCGCAGGATCACCGCAGGAAGTCGCAAACGTCGCGCTGTTTCTCGCCTCCAATGAGTCGTCCTTCGTCACGGGCGACCGGATCATTCGTGCCGGCGGCAGATACATGTAACGGCCCTGCCCCGTGCAAGGTGCGGAAAAACTCGTCGGAGCCCCTCCTCATTGAGCGCGATCGGACGGTGTTCCGCGTCTAACGCTCCTCGTTCCGCAATGCGCGGCAGAGCATCTCGACCGCATTCGGCCTAGTAGAATCCAGAGCCGCGACCGCGTCGATGACGTGACCCGCCGATGCTTCCGAGAGAACTTTGGCCGTTGTTCTTCTAAACTTGGCCTGATTAGCGACATTCTTCAGCCAGCCGAATGAGCGCGGCGGGCCGAGGCGAGGTGAGGCAAGCGGCGCGCACCAGGCGAGCCAAGATGGAGGCGAGATTGAAGCGGCGG
>WHTS01000101.1 GCA_009377585.1 Betaproteobacteria bacterium | reverse complement strand
TCGCCGTGAGTGTCGAGGCGGCATCGAAGCCCCGGGCCCGCGCGACATTGAAATGCGGGTGACGCGCACGGCTGCGCCGCCTCAGCTCACGGCTGGATGCGGCCGCAGCCGGCGCCTTGGCGAACGCCGGGATCGACAACCCTTGCACCTCCATTCCTCTGATCGAGTCGGCGCTTCCCTTATCCTCGGCGCTTGGCGTGAGCTTCTGCTTCTCCCCGCCAAAGAACCGCGGCGGGTTCGCTCGATAGGGCTCGTCGAGATAGCGGGCCCACAGGTCGTCCGGCTCCATCATGTGCAGGTCGCTATCGATGATCAGGTACTGTTCGCGTGCCATTTGTTCCTCCTGTAGAGGTCTGTTTATCCGGTGTGCCTCACATTGGGAGCACGGTCTGGGCGCTGACAGGCACATCTTGCGCTTGATCGGCGAGCACGGTCAAGCGAGCGAGCACGGCTCCGCACTCGGCGATGTCAGTCGAAATCGCGGAGCACGTCGGGCGAGCTGCCGACGGTTGCCGCACCGTTGCGCGACAGCCGCGACGCGACATCTGGGGACTTCACGACATTGGAGAACTCGGCACTGAGCTTGTCAGGATGGGCGCGGGTGTACCTACGGGCGCGAACCAGCCGTGCCACGTGCTCGATTCGTAACCGCGCACGTAATCGCCATGACTGGTAGAGCCGCGACCGCGGCCGCGCGCTTGCCCATCGAGAACGCGAGCGCGCCGAGCTTTCCGTCTTTCGGGTACTGCGGGCTAGAGAGTACGTTCCGCATGAGCATGTGGACCTGGCGCCTCCATCACGTTCGGCACGCGATCCATTAATAAGGCCGCGGTTCCGTTTCCCTGATATTGTGTTCTGATTCGAGGATGAGTACCTGACGGTTTCGTCGATGAGGAGAAGGGACAATGAGCGCAAAGGGTTGTTCACGCGAGGTTCGTAACGCGATCGTTGGGGCGTTGTCAGCGCTGGTCTCGTTGCCGGTTTTTGCGCAAGCGTATCCCACGCGCCCCATCGAAATCATCGCGCACAACTCCGCCGGCAGCGGCAGCGATCTCTTCTGCCGCTCAGTGAGCGAGATCATCAGGCGCGAGAAGTTCCTGCCGCAGCCGCTGCGCGTTGTGAATCGCGTCGGCGGTGCGGGGACGGTGGCCTTCAACTTCTTCAAGACCAAGCGCGGCGATCCTTATTACATGCTCTCGGTGAATAGCGCGATGCTGGTGATGGCGTATCGCCCCGACATGAATATCGGACTGGAAAATTACACGCCGGTCGCGCTGATGGCTATCGATCCGCAGGTCATCATGGTGCCGGCTAGTTCCCCGTACAAGACGTTTAAGGATCTGCTCGAGGCTGCCCGCAGTGCGCCTGACACGCTGGTCGCCGCGACCACGTCTCTGACGGGTGCGGGACGGCTGGTGGTGTACCTGATCGAGAAAGCCGTGCCTGGCGCGAAATTCAGGATCGTAACGTTCAAGGGTGGCGGCGATGCGGTCACCGCGACCGCTGGCGGCCACACCACTTTCACGACCGAGAATCTCGGCGAGGGCCTCGGTTTTGTCGAGGCCAAATTGCTGCGCGTACTGGCGATTACTTCGGACCAGCGACTGCCGCATGCCCCCGACGTGCCGACATTGCAGGAGCTGGGCTACCCGATCACGGCCGGGACGATGCGCGGACTTGCGTTCCCCGGGGGCGTGCCGAAAGAGGCAGTTACCACCATGGAGGCCGCGCTCGAACAAGTGCACAAGTCTCCTGCGTGGAGGGAACTGGCGAAACGCAATATATTGCAGGATGTTTTCATGGGGAGCGCGGACTTCACGAAATACCTCGCGCAGCGCCTGGAGGAGGCCAGGAGCTTCTACGACGCGATCGGTCTTGGCAAGCCGAAGCCGTGACGAGCGTGATGGGGGCGACGCGATTCTCTAGGATGCGAGCTGCGCCGGCCGAAGCCGACGGAAGTTATCGAGCGATGGGTTCGGCAGCAGGCCGGCGCGCGTCGCGATGACTGAGCAAAACGGCCCGCTCGCCGGGTATCGCGTGCTCGAGCTGAGCTCGACCATCGCCGGCCCGTATTGCGGCAGGATGTTTGCCGATTTCGGCGCCGAAGTTATCAAGGTCGAGCCGGCCGAAGGCGATCTGGTGCGGGCCGTGGGCAAGCAGTTCCAGGGCAAATCGCTTTACGCGGCGAGCATACTGCGCAACAAATCGCTGATCGCACTCGATCTGCGCCGTCCCGAAGGACAGGATGTCACGCGCAAGCTGGCCGCAAAATGCGATTTCGTAGTCGAAAACTTCCGCGCCGGCGCCTTGGAGAAATGGGGGCTCGGCTACGAAGCGCTCAGCCGCGGCAATCCGGGTCTTATCATGGTTCGCATCAGCGGCTACGGGCAGAGCGGACCGTACAGCGCCCGTCCCGGCTACGGCATCATCTGCGAGGCGGTTGCAGGTTTGCGTCACTTGACGGGCGATCCTGACCGGCCGCCGGCTCGCGTGGCGGTCTCCCTTACCGATTACATTACGGGACTGTATGGTTTTTCCGGCGCGATGATGGCGCTCGTGCACAAGCTCACGACCGGTCAGGGACAGGTGATCGACGCGGCGCTGTACGAGAGCGCGTTCAGCTTTACCGAGCAGCACATCGCGGCCTACGACAAGCTCGGCGCGGTGCCCAACCGCCTCGGATCCGCAACCGGCACCGCGCCGAACAACTTGTACCGCACACGCGATGGGCAATACATCCATATCGCTGCGAACGGTCCGGCGGTATTCCGGCGCCTGGCGCAACTGATGCAACGGCCGGACTTCATGGAGGACGCACGTTTCAAAACCGCGCTTGCGCGTGCCAGGCACCACGATGAGATGGATGCGCAGGTCGCGCAGTGGGCCGCTCAGCACGACCTCGCGGCCCTCGAGCGCATGTTGAACGAAGCCGAGGTCCCGGCCACGCGCATCTTCACCCTCGCCGACATCTACCGCGACCCGCACTACAAAGCGCGCGGCACGCTGGTCGAAGTCCCGGACGACGATCTGGGATCGGTCACGCTCGCCGCACCCGTGCCGCGTCTTTCGCGCACGCCTGGGCGCATACGCAAGAGCGGCGGGCGCATCGGCCAGGACACGCGGCGTGTGCTCGCCGAGCTTGCTGGACTATCGGCCGACGAGATCGCGCAGCTCGAAAATGCGGGCGTTATCTGTTGCGACAAGGGGAAGACATGAGCTGGAAGCCCGAGGCAGACGAAATCCACCAGCGCCACCAGTGGGCAGAGGAGCTTGGAGGCGCGGACGCAGTAGCAAAGCATCACGCGCGCGGCCGGCTTTCGGTGCGCGAGCGCATCGCAGCGCTGACCGATGCGGGCTCATTTCAGGAAATCGGCAAGCTTGCGGGCCACGCGAGGTACGAGCACGGAAAAGTCATGAAGGTCACGCCGGCGCCTTACGTGATGGGGCTCGCAAAAATCGGCGGCCGTCCGGTCGCCATCGGCGGTGAAGACTTCACCGTGCGCGGCGGCTTTGTCGAAGACTTGGCGTACGAATACCGCGTGCCGCTCGTCAATCTGATCGACGGCGCCGGCGGCAGCGTCGATTCGGTGCGCAAGCGCGGCTACACCATGTTTCCCGGCTCCGGCCTGAAGGGTTTCGAGCGCTCGATCGAGTTGCTCGCGCGCGTGCCGGTCGTGTGCGCTGTGATGGGCGCTGCGGCCGGCGGCCCCGCGGCCCGCGCGGTGCTGTCGCATTTTTCGGTGATGGTGCGCGGCTCGAGCCAGATATTTGCTGCCGGGCCGCCGGTGGTCGAGCGCGCCTTCGGCAAACCGGTCGACCGCGAGCAACTGGGCGGAGCCAGGACCGTAGTGGACACTGCAGGCACCATCGACAACGCCGTCGAGTCGGAAACCGAGGCCTGTGCGTCGATCAAGCGTTTCTTGAGCTATCTGCCGCAGAACGTGTGGGGCCTGCCACCGGTCCTTGCCTGCGACGATCCCTGCGGACGGCGCGAAGAGGCGCTGCTCGACATCGTGCCGCGCGACCGGCGCAAGGCGTACAACATGCGCAAGCTTATCGCGCTGGTCGTCGATCGCGGCTCGACTTTCGAAATCCAGCCCACCTACGGGCGCGGACTGATCACGATGCTCGCGCGCCTTGCGGGAAACGTAGTCGGCATTGTCGCCAACAATCCGATGGCCAGCGGTGTGATGGACGTCAAGGCCGCGCGCAAACAGACCCGCTTCATCGATCTCTGCGACAGCTTTCACATACCGCTTGTTTTCTTCGTTGACGTGCCCGGGGTGATGATCGGCGAACAGGCCGAGGCCGACGGCATTCTGCGCGAAGGCATGCGCGCGGCGATGGCGGGCATGCAGGCGACCGTGCCGATGCTTACGCTGGTGATCCGGCGCTGCTACGGCATGGCAGGCATGGCCACGCGCGATCGCGACGGCCTTGATTTCAAAATCGCCTGGCCGTCGGCCGAATGGGGCTCGCTGCCGATCGAAGGCGGGGTCACGGCTGCGTACCGGCGCGAGATCGAGGCCGCCGGCGATCGGGAAGAGAAAATCCGCGAGCTCGAAGCCGAGCTGCAATCGCTGGCTTCGCCCTTGCGGACGGCAGAAGCATTCGCGGTGGAAGACGTGATCGATCCGCGCGAGACCCGCCCTTATTTGTGCGGCCTCGTGGAAGCAATGCAGGACCGGCTTGCGACCGATCTTGGAATGAAACCGCGCTACGGCGTGCGGCCGTAACGGGGCGTGAACGCACCCCGCGCCGCTACTACTTTCGGAGAAGCCTATGGACGAGATCCTGCGAGCACCGGTGAACACGAGTTGCGCCTGGATAGCAACTACATTCTCGGGTGAAGATTCCTGGATTGATCGGTTATCCGGGGAGGAGATCCTCGAAATTGACAAAGCTCTGGAGAAGCTTCGCGTGCGAGGCCTGTGTTGGCCGAACTTTACGAAGAAGGATTTCGAAATCCCCGCACTGGGCGCACACCTCCAGAAGATGCTTGCAGAAATTCGAGAGGGCCGAGGTTTTGTTCTTATCAGAGGTATCCCTGTAGAACGTTATAACCCTGAACAATCACGAAACATCTATTGGGGTATCGGCGCGCATCTCGGCGAAATTATTTCGCAGAACGCGAAAGGTGATCTCATCGGAGAGGTCACTAATTTGGGCGCTGATTACACAAAGCCGAATGTGCGTGGATATACCACACGCGATCATTTGCGGCCGCATTGCGATTCAGCCGACGTAGTTGGGCTTTTCTGCATCAAGCAGGCCAGGTCAGGCGGAATGAGCTCTATTGCCAGCTCGATCGCGATCTACAACGCGATCTTGCGTGAGCACCCCGAGTACATCGAACCACTTTATTCGGGTTTCCACTACGACCTCCGAGGCGAAGGCGTTACGGGACACGTCAACGAGGTCACTCGAAACAAGGTACCGGTATTCAGCTACTTCAAAGGCCATTTGAGCTGCCGCTTCAATCCGAAGGCAATCGAGACCGCTCAGATAAAAATGGGGCGGAGCTTAAGCTCGCTTGAACTGGATGCAGTGCATCACATCGAGCAGCTAGCCAGCGACCCGACATACCGGCTTGATATGATGCTCGAGCCCGGGGATATCCAGTTAATCGACAATTACTCGGTTCTTCATTCCCGCACCGAGTACATCGATCATGATGAGCCGGATGAGAAACGGCTGTTATTGCGTCTTTGGATAAATATCTTCGATGGACGCGAGTTAGCGCCGAACTTCTCAGATCGGTATAACACAGGCAGCCGTCGAGGAGTGGCAGCTCTTAAGGCCGGCATGCCTTCTTGAAGGCATGGGCTGTCAATTCTCCTGTATTCCGCTCAGACGCGGAATCGGTTCGCCGAAAGGATTCAGGACGCGCTGGCGCGCATCGTGTACCGGCCCTCCCTGCGTATTCGAGACGATCGGCCAGACCTCCCCGAAGTAAAACGGAGGCGTGGTTATTGGAGTCATCGTGCCGGCGGGCCGGTCGAAATCGCCATCCCTGCCGTCCGCACACTGGGCATTCCATCGCTCCAGCGTCGTCCTCAACACCGCTTCGTCCATTTTCATCTTGACGGCAAGCTCCGCAAGCGAATCCGCTTTCTGCAAGATGCCAAGCTCGACTTCCTTCAGGTTGTCGTTGCTCCAGTCGTAACGCTTGGCGGCGCGATCGTTGTATAGCATTTTCGCGAGCGGATACATCCTACGCCCTTCCTCGTCGACCAGCGCATACGCCGGAACGTAGGGAAAAGTCTGCGTGACGGGGTCAAAGACATCCAGCGCCTGATGGCCGGTGTCCTGCACGTAAGGCGGACACTCGTTCATGAAGCGTCGGCCCGCTGTGCTCAGCAGGATCCACGACATTTTCACGTCGGGCGGCGTGCTCCCGGGCGTCCAGTCGGGCAGACGTTTCATCCGCAAGCCCACCGGATAAGTGGGATCAAGATGACGGAAGCCGTACGAGCCGTGAAAATGCCACATGTGCCACAGGTCCGCTCCGACCGCCACGGCCTTCCGGATTCCGTCTCCGGTATTGCCACGGCTTACCGCCGACAGCACGGGATTGAACTGCCAGTACTGACGCTGCATGCCGTGATCGGCTTCGAATCCACCGCAGGCCAGCACCACGCCGCGCCGGGCTTTGATCGCGCGCTTTCGCATGGAATCTCGGGTGACAAGCTCCGCGATTTCGCCACCCGTGTTGGTCACCAGACGCGATGCCGTAGTGCCCAGCCGGACTTCGATGGGACGCCGGTTCACGTTGTCCTGCACGACCTTGAATACATTAGGCCCGTTCCGAAGTGCTTGCGCATGGGGATATTCGCGCACCGGATCGAAGTCGGGTACGGATTCGACCTCGACGAATCCGAACGTGCGGTATCCGGGCAACGGATAGTTGCTTTCGCGGTCGCGCATCACCAGTTTCGCGCGGTTGACGGCGGCAAGGCCGCAAAAATACGCTTCGAGCGTAGTCAACTCGCGGGCAAACACTTCGAGAACGTCATCGGGCGTCGTGCCGGCATCTGGCGGCGGCGCCGCCGGGTTCGGTCGCTTTCAGGCTGCTTCCTCCATCGATCCCGCGAATTATTGCGTGGTTATGCCCGCCTCTTTGATGAGCTTGGAAAAATCGGATATCTCAGAGGCAAGGAGCTTGGCAAACTGCGTTGACGGAGCATGGCGCGGCTCCATGCCCAGGCTGGCGAACCGTTCCTGGACATCACGGTCCTCGAGGCTGCGACCGATATCGCGGTCGAGTTTGTCCACGATAAATTTCGGCGTTGCGCGCGTTACGAGTATCCCCCACCAGATGCTTGCTTCGTATCCCGCGACGCCAGACTCGGCGATCGTCGCGATATTGGGTAAAAGTGCCGATCGTTTTGCACCGCCCAGACCCAGAACGCGTAGTTTTCCGCTGTTCAGGTGCGCAAGAATCGGGCTCACGCTGCTCATGATGAGCGGCACTTGTCCGCTCAGAATGTCTATGACTGCGGCGCCCGAGCCCTTATAGGCCACGTGCACCATGGAGGTCCCGGTCATCTTCTGCAGCCGCAACATGGCGAGGTGAGTGACACCTCCAACACCGGAGATCCCGTACTGAAGCTCCTTGGGCTTGGTCCTCGCCAGCGAAATAAGCTCCTTTACGGTCCGTGCGGGGAACGCAGGGTGCGCACAGAGTATGAGCGGCCCATCGCCGACCAGCGCAACGGGCTGAAAGTCCTTCAGCGAATCATAGGGCAGCTTGTGCGTGGTGGGATTGATTGCAAAAGTCGTCGAGGCGATAACCATCGTGTGGCCGTCGGGCGGCGCCTGCGCCGCGAGAGCGGTGCCAATGATGCCGTTGGCGCCTACACGGTTGTCGGGGACGACTTGTTGTCCCCAGAGCTGGGAAAGTCTTGCGCCGAGGATGCGGGCGACATTGTCGTTGCTGCCGCCCGGGGTAAAGGGAATGATCAGGCGGACCGGCCGGTTGGGGTAATCGCCTTCGATACCGCGCGGTGCGGGCTGAGCCAAGATCGCGGTGCTGATCGACCAAAGCAGAGCTGCTGACACTGATCTTACTATCGCGTTCATTAAATCCTCCGTCCTTATTGTCGTGTTCGTGCTTCGATGACGCTCTGACAGCGACCGCATCAGGCGCCGTCCTGTCGAAGGGACGCGCACCAAGACTAGATCGTCACGGCGTTACAAGCAGAGGCCAGCGTGCTTCTTGGATGCGCAGCGGACGATGCGCTGGCTCTGACAAACGGCACACTGCCTGCGTTTTGCGTTCGATGCATGATGCGTCGCGCGGCTTACGTCGAAGCTGTTTCGATGATGGATCGCACAGCGGTTGTCCCACACGATGGTGTCGCCTATTTTCCAGTCGTGATGCCATGCGGGCTGCGCCGTCGTATGGGCCCATAGCGCATCGAGGAGCGCATCGGAGTCGCCGGCCGGCAGCCCGTCGATGCACGAATCGCGTCTGCGGCCGGGATACAGAGCGTTGCGTCCAGTCTCAGGACGGGTACGAATGATGGGGTGGCTGGTCGAAACCGAGTGCCGACGCCGAACGCCGGCACTGTTACGCCCTCCGTCGTGATAGATCGTTCTGTCTCCAATCCGCGACAAGAGCTCGGCAGGCAGTGTCTCGAGTGCTTGGTACATGTTGATGAAGCCGGTCTCGCCGCCGCCATTCGACGGCACCTCGGGCGCCGTCAGGATGCTGGCGGCCGGCGGCATGACGCCGGGCGCGGGCTAGCTGCGTCGTTTCGTCATGCGCAGCTGATTGCTTCTCGAGCAGCAGATACTCGGTGAAAACGCGCTTAGGCTCATGCAGATGAAATGATGTTGGCATGATCTTGGCCGAAGGTCACGATGCGGTAGCGCGCGACGAGCTGCGGCAGCCATTCGAACCAGATGCCAGAGCTCGCGCCCATCCGTGCAAATGACAACTATCCACGCTCATTCCGCCCGGATTCCGGCTTCTTTGATCACCTTCGCCCACTTCGCCGTTTCGCTTTTCACATAGGCCGCAAACTCCTGAGGCGAGTTGCCGATCACATCCGCGCCGTCACGCGTAAAGCGTTCCTTGACCTCGCGCGACCGGAGAATTTTGACGATCTGGTCGTTCAGTCTCTGAACGATTTCTTTCGGCGTGCCGGCCGGGGACCACATGCCGAACCACGATGTGAAGTCATACCCTGGGAGTCCGCCTTCTGCGATCGTCGGCAAGTCGGGCGCGGCCACTGAACGCTTCGCGCTCGTTAACCCGAGGGCGCGCAGCTTGCCGGCCTGCACCTGCGGCAGGACAGCAACCAGGTTTGCGAACGTGAGGTGTACTTGACCTCCGATCACGTCGACCACCGCCGGTCCGCCGCCTTTGTACGGCACGTGATTGATCTTCACTTCCCCCAGCAGATTGAAAAGCTCGCCTGCGAGATGAAAAGGACTCCCATTACCCGCCGAAGCGTAGTTGAGTTGCCCCGGCTGTGACTTCGCAAGCGCGAGCAGCTCCTTCACGCTTTTTACCGGCAGCGAAGGATGAACGACCAGCAGATGTGGCACGCCGGCAATCAGGGTGATGGTGTCGAAATCACGCAGCGGATCGTAGCCGGGCGATTTGTAGATGCTCGGGCTCGTCGCCATCGTGAGCGTCGCGAGGAGCAGCGTGTAGCCGTCCGCCGGCGCCTTCGCCGCGGCTTGCGCGCCGATATTGCCCGCGGCGCCGGGGCGGTTGTCGATAATGACTTGCTGGCCCCAAGACTCCGTCATCTTCAGCCCGATTGTGCGCGCGAATATGTCGGTGCCGCCGCCGGGCGGCCACGGCACGATCATGCGGATCGGTCTGTTGGGATACGCCTGCGGCCATGCGGCCGCGGAGACACACTCGAGCATGAGTGCGGCCAGTAAGTACGTTCCTGGTTTCATCCTGCCTCCTCGCTATCAACGGTCGTGCCGGCGCCAAAGGCACACCCCGGAGGATTGCGCCGGCAATCTCGATTAGGGGCCGGGATCCAGGCTGTTTTGCTAAAGCTTGAAGATTCGCTTCGCATTCTCCGAGAAATACTGCTGCAGCACGTCCGGCTCGAAGCCGAGGTTTCTATTATCGGAGATGGTCTGGACGAGCGGCCGCAGCGGATAAGCCGAGCCGTATACGATCTGGTCTCGCAGCGTTCCGTTCGCGGCCTCCACATAGGCTTTTCCGCCCGGCGCGAAAATGTACATGTCGGGCGAGACGTAGACGTTCGTGTGCTTAAACGCGACGCCGAGAATTTCCTGCACGTATGGGTAGCCGCCATGCCCGAGCAGAATCTTGAGCTCGGGATAACGGGTCGCGACACGGTCGACGTAAAGCGGGTTCGACGCCTCGATATCGGGGCCCGCGTAGGGTCCGCTCATGAGATTGACCGGCACATCGAGCTCGATGCACTTCTCGTAGATCGGGTACATGCGCCGATCGTCGGGATGCGACTGCAGCGCCCGGCCGGGCTCGACGAAGATACCTCTTAATTTGAGCTCGCGCACGCAGCGCTCGGTCTCCGTGACGGCATCGTGCACGGTGTTCGACGGGTCGATTCCGCCGAGTCCGATGAAGCGTCCGGGATAGCGGTCCTGCAGCTCCGCGATGCGCTCATTGCGGATGAACGCGGCGTTGAACTTTTTCCCCATGAACACTTCGGGACTGTTGCGGCCTTGCACCACGGCGATGTCGATTCCTGCTTCCTGCATCTCCTCGAGGAAAAGCGCCATGGAGCCTTCGCAAAAAGCGCGCGAAACGTCTTTCGCGCCGGTGCGCCGGCCATGCCAGGTGATGCGCGGTATGTCGAAATACGCCCGGAATTCCTCGAGCGGCGGCCGGCACCGCACATCGATAATCATGGTTCGCGCCCTATTCGAGATTCATCAATCGCGCGGCGTTTTCGTACAGCACTTTGTCGCGGATGCCCGGCGCAAGCTCCCATTGCAGGAACGCTTCGAGGCTTTCCTTGAGTGGGCGGCTCGGATAGGCCGTGCCGAAGAGCAGGCGCTCGCCAAGGAAGAAATGCGCTGCCTTGACGTATTCGTGAGCGCCGGGCGTGCTGACTCCGTTCATGTAGAGATCCGGGGAGACGTACACGTTTTCCCTGATGAAGGCGACTTCCATCATGGGCATGATGTTGGGCCACGCCGCGTGCGACACGACGATCTTGAGGCGCGGGAAATCCTTCGCGACTTTATAGACGGAAGCTGGCGACCCGTACGAGAGATCGTGACCCGCCATCGCGGAGAGATACCCGCTCAGCGTGATCGACATCGGGATTTCCAGCGCCTGGCAGCGCTCGTAGAGCGGGTACAAGCGGCGATCATCGGAATACATCGCCTCGACGCTCGCGCCGGGCTCGATCGATGCGCCTCTGAAACCCGGCACCTTCGCCATGCGGTCGATCTCTTTCACACCGGCTTCGGCGTCGCGCAGATCGACGCCGATGAAGCCGACGAATTTGCCGGGATGCCGCGCGATCGCCGCCGCGATCTCATCGTTGGGCACGCTGCCGTGCGGCGGCGCCGATTGGCGGCCCATGATCACCCCCCATGTGATCCCCGCTTCCTCCATTTCCTTCAGCAGGTCGTCCATGGACTGGCTCTTGACCGAAGGCGGGCGCGGAAATCCGAAGCGGGTCGGGTAGTAGGCCGTGCCTTCGGTGAACTGCGCGGTTTTCTTCCATGACGGAAGCGGCGGGCGCAGCCGCATGTCGATGACTCTCATGGGCGATCCGAAAAAATGTGCACGCGGACATTATGGGGGAGCGCCGGGGGCGGGTCACCCGCGCCTGCTCGAGATGCCGCCGACTTGCGCTTTGGCGGCGGCCCATGATCCGCTACAAGCCCGAACGTGCGATGATCGCATCCGGGTCTTGCCCTGGCTGATGACGTGCACGTAAGGAGAACCGACATGGCTCGATACAGACTGGCTGTAACCGGGTTGGGCTTGTGCTGCGCGGGCGTATTGTGTGCCGGCGGCGCCTCTGCGCAGGACCGCAATCCGCAGGCGGCGGCCAAAGAATATCCCGACCGCCCGATCCGCATGGTGTTGCCGTATCCGCCCGGGGGCAACACCGACATTCTCGCGCGCGCGGTCGGCCAGCGCATGACCGAAAGCTGGGGAAAAACGGTGGTGATCGACCCTCGCGGCGGCGCCAATGGCGTGATCGCGACCGAGATCGTGGCGCGCAGCAATCCCGACGGCTACACCGTGTTCGTGGGCTCGACGCGCGAGATCTCGGTCAATCCGATACTGCTCGGGAAGGTGCCTTACAACGTCGACAAGGATTTCGCGCCGGTCACGCAGGGAACGATTTCGCCGATCCTGGCTGCCGCCCATCCAACGTTCGCCCCCAAAAGCATCAAGGAAGTGATCGCCATGGCGAAAGCCGATCCGAAAGCGCTGTCGTATGCCTCTCCGGGCATCGGCACCTCACAGCACCTGACGGGCGAACTTTTCAACCTGAAGGCGGGCGTGAAAAGCCTGCACGTGGCCTACAAGGGCGGCGGTCCGTCGATCCTGGCGGTCATCTCCGGAGAGGTCAAGTACGGCTATCTGGGCATGGGACCCGCGATTCCCCACGTCAAGGCCGGCCGGTTGAAAGCGCTCGCGATTACGACCGCCAAGCGCTCCGATCTCCTGCCCGACGTGCCGACCATGCAGGAGTCCGGCCTCAAGGATTTCGAGACCAGCATCTGGTTCGCGTTTTTCGTTCCCGCCAAAACACCGAAAGCCATCGTCGCGAAGCTCAACGGCGAGCTCGTGCGCATCCTGAAGTCGAAAGAAGTGAACGATTTTCTGGTCAGCACCGGCGTGGAGGTCGCGCCCGGTACGCCGGAAGAATTGGCGGCGACCATCAAACAGGAGGCCGCCAAGTACCGCCAGATCATCAAAGTCGCGGGTGCGCGCGCCGAGTGAGGGATGTCCGCGAGGAGGAAACGTGAAATGGGTCACGAGAAACTACGTGCATCTGGACCGGGTTGCCTGCCCGTGGCTCATCAAGCGCTTTATCGACCCGGAGGCCGAGTTCGTCTTCGTACCTTGGGGCAGGGAGGACGAGCGCCCGGCCGACGCGATTCCCTTCGCCATTCCCGGTGTCGAGCTCGGGCCTCATGACGCTCGAGGCACGACTTTCCAGAAGCTCCTGACGAAATACAAGCTCGACGACCCGGCGCTCGAGCGCATGGCGAAAGTCATTGCGGGCGGCGTGGACTGCGTGCTGCACGGCTACCGCCCGGGGCCCGGCGAGAACGAGGGTCAGATCGGCGTCGGACTGCTCGCGATCTCCGACGGGCTCATGCTGATCGAGGAAAGCGACGATCGACTCATCGAAGCGAGCCTGGTTCTGTACGACGCGCTATACGCCCATTTAAAGGCCTGCGCGCTGCTCGAAGCGAGCGGAGAAAAGCTGCCGCCGCGCGGCGAGCGCGGACCTGCGCCGAAAACAGAGTTTCTGCGCGCGCTTCTCAAACGCCGCGCAAGCGGCTCGTAACGGTGCGCGCGTTTGTTCTGCTTTCCTGCTGCATAATATCGGGACCACACACTCACGAGGAGGAACAGTGATTCATTTTCTGGTGCACTCCGCAACCGACACGGTCGGCGTTGCGGTAACCGAAGGCGTGAAGCGCGGGCAGACGCTGACAGGGCGCGTCATGGACAAGGGCGAAACCATCACGATCGCCGCGCTCGACGACATCCCGCTCGGCCACAAGATCGCCGTAGCCGACATCGAGGACAAGGGCACGGTGGTCAAGTACGGTCATGACATCGGCCGCACCGTGGCGCCGATCAGGAGAGGCGAGCACGTCCACGTCCACAACCTGCGCACGAAGCGGTGGTGAGCATGCAAAACCTCGAAATCATGGGCTACCGCCGCGAGAACGGTCGCGTCGGCATACGCAATCACGTTCTCGTGCTGCCGCTCGACGACTTGTCCAATACCGCGGCGGAATCGGTGGCGAAGATCGTGACGGGCTCGCTCGCGATCCCGCACGGCTACGGCCGCGCCCAGTTCGGGCGCGATCTCGACCACCACTTCCGCACGATGATCGGTACCGGATCGCACCCCAACGTCGCGGCGGTGGTGGTCATCGGCATCGAGCCCGGCTGGACGGCGAAGATCGTCGATGGCATCGCGAAGACCGGGAAGCCGGTGAAAGGCTTCAGCATCGAGCGCCACGGCGACCTCGCGACGATTGTGAGTGCCTCGCGACAGGCGGCCGAGTACGTGCAATGGGCGAGCGAGTTGAAGCGCGTCGAGTGCCGGTTCAGCGATCTGCACATCGCGACCAAGTGCGGGGAATCGGACACCACGTCGGGGCTTGCATCGTGCCCGACGGTCGGCAACGTCATGGACAGGATCGATCCCCTGGGGGTCACGACCTGTTTTGCGGAGACCTCGGAAATCACGGGCGCCGAGGATATCTGCGCCGCGCGCGCCGCGACGCCGGAGGTCGCAAAGCTCTTCCTGGAAACGTGGAGCCGATATAACGATTTCATCATGCGCGAGAAGACCGACGACCTGTCGGACTCCCAGCCGACGAAAGGAAATATCGCGGGCGGCCTGACCACGATCGAAGAGAAAGCGTTCGGCAATCTCGAAAAGATCGGCAAGCGCACCAAGTTCGTCGGCGTGCTCGGCCCGGCCGAAGAGCCCAGGGGCAGGGGCCTGTGGTTCATGGACGGCCCATCGCCCGGCGCGGAATGCCTGACCAACCAGGCGGCGGGCGGATTCGTGCTGCATCTGTTTCCCACGGGCCAGGGCAACGTCATCGGGCACCCGATCATGCCGGTGATCAAGCTCTCGGCGAACCCGACCACCTGCGCGACCATGCGCGAGCACATCGACCTCGATGTCTCGCCCCTCTTGCAGGGGGAAATGGACCTCGAGCGGGCGGGCGACCTCTTGCTCGACCTCATGGTGCGCACGTGCAACGGGCGGCTCACCTGCGCCGAAGTCATGGGCCACCGCGAGTTCACGCTCACCAAGCTGCACATGAGCGCGTGAAAAGCGAAGCCGGCTGTGAAGCGGTTGCCGCAAGCCCTAGTGATCGTAGAGATGGCCGCACTGGAAGAGCTGACCGCGCGGGCTTTAAAGAACGCCGGCGCGCGCTCCGGCATGGCGGCCGCGGCGGCGCGCGTGCTGGTAAAAACAGAGTCGCTCGGCGTGCCCTCCCACGGCATCGCGCGGGTTCCTTTCTACTGCTCGATGCTGCGCGCAGGACGCGCGGACGGTTCCGCCGTTCCCAGACCGCTGCGCCGGCACGAGGCTGTTTATCTGCTCGACAACGCCGACGCTCTGGTTTTCGAATCATGCGAGATGGCGGTCAAAGAGGCGATCGTCCGCGCGGAGAAATACGGCGTCGGCGTCGGCGCCATCGCGAACGGCGGCCATGCAGGCGCGCTCGGCGTCTATCTCGCTCCGGTCGCGGAGCGCGGACTCGCCGGTATCGCCATGTGCAACGGCCCCGCCGCCATTCCGCCCTGGGGCGGCAAACGCGCGCTCTACAGCACCAGCCCCATTGCGGTGTGTTTCCCGCGCGCGCACGCGGAGCCGGTCGCGATGGATCTCTCGCTCACGACGGTCGCACGCGGCCGCGTCATGCTCGCGGCGCAAAAAGGCGAGTCCATACCGGAAGGCTGGGCGCTGGATCGCGAGGGTCGTCCCACCACGGACCCGCACGAAGTGCTGACTGGCGGCGGCACCCTTTTCCCCATCGGCGGCATGAAAGGCTCGATGCTCGCATTGATGGTCGAAGCGCTTTGTGCGTGCCTTACCGGCTCCTCGATCGGACCGGAGATCGACTCTTACTTCAGCGAGCAAGGCACCAAGCCTCGCAGCGGACACCTTTTTATCGTGCTGAGCCCCGAGGCCTTCGCGGGACGCGATGCATTTCAGGACCGGCTGGAGAAGATCGTTACTCTAATGCTCGCCGAAAACGGGGTGCGGCTGCCCGGCGCCAGGAGGCACGCCGCGAGAGCGACGGTGCTGCGTGACGGTGTCGCGCTTCCCGCGCGCCTTTATGAAAAGCTTCAAGAGCTCGCGCAAAGCTTCGGACATCCTCACGCCTGAGTCGGACGTGCGAGCGAGAGGACATGACATCCCCGGCCGGAGCATCGCGGCGCGCTCACGCGCTCGGCACCGCGAAGTAGTAATAGCTGTCGGCCTCGACGGTGTATCGGGTCGGTGGCGTCGATCGAGAGCCAGCGCGGACGGCGCGGCTGCTGGCGGCATACTTGGCTCAGAGCCCGGCCTCGGCACTCCCCATAAAAGGGTTGGCCGCCCTTAGCGGCGGTACGAATGGCATCGGGCCGCTCAACATCGCCACGTCGCTCCAGCGCATACAACAGCCCGTCCTGGATGTGTGTGGGCAAGGCGATGCGGATGTCGCGTCCACGTCTGAGGCGCGCAAAGCCGCATACGCGTCCGGGAAAGGAGCAGCATATTCCCAGGCGATTCTGCAAGGCGCCGTTCCGCATAATTTTGCGGGACACGAAGAAAAGCTGGTGGACAGGGTGCACGCCTGGATCACCTCGATAGCGCCTGCCTGATCACGGTGAGCGCAGCCCCTTCCTCGCCTATTGATTCGTTCTGACCGGAGGAGATCTGACATGATGCAATCAGTCGCACCATCGCCGCAATTCACGCCGGGCGGCTCTTCCAGCGAATCTGCCGCCGCCAGATTCGTACCTGCCGCTTCGGGTTGTCAGCCCACGAGGTCTACCCGCGTGTCGCCTTTCTGGATGTGGACGTACTTGAACTTCGGACGCTTCGCAAGCTCGCTCACGAGCTTCGCGATCGGCGTCTGGAAATGGTATTCGGTGCGGGTCGGCCCGGCGGCGAGCATCTCGTCGACCTGCGTGCCCGCAAACGAATAACGCAGCAGCCGCTCTTCGTCGCTCATGTTCGGATATTTGCGGCGCAGCTCGGGCACCGCCGGCGGCATGGGCTCGGGCTCGAGCGCGATGCGCCGCGAGCCGTTTTCGACGATGCGGTCGAGCACGTCGGGCTCCACCGGGGCCAAGAGCTTCCCGTAATAGCCGAGCGCGTATTTCTTCACTTCGTCGGGCACGATGCGGTAGCGCTCGCCCTGCACCACGTTCAACACGGCTTGCGTGCCCACGAGCTGCGCGAAAGGCGTGACCATGATGGGCCAGCCCAGCTCGCGGCGAATCTGCGCGCACTCGTGGAGGACGGCATCGAGCTTATCGCCCAGGCCGGCTTGCGCGAGCTGGAAGTGAAAGTTCGTAAGCATCCCACCCGGCACCTGGTGCTCGAAGTGAAAGGCGTCGTATTCCATCGGCACGCCCAGGGGCTTGCCTTCCTGCTCGGCCACGCGCCGGAAATGCGCGCTTACTTCGTCGATGAGACGATCGTCGAGATCGACGCGATAGCCCATGCCGCGGAGGTTCCGTGCGATCGTCTGCGTCGCCGGCTGTGCGGGTCCGTTGGCGAGCGGGGCGGTGGACGTGTGCACCTGGTCGACGCCGAGCTTGACCCCATCGAGATAGACGAGCGGGGCAAGCCCGGTGAGGCAGTGGCTGTGGAGCTCGAGCGGCACGTCTCCCATCACGTTCTTCATCGCCGGGACCAAAGTCCGGATGCGGTCGGGCGTGAGCAGGCCGCAAGCGTCCTTCAGCATGATCGAGTCGACTTCGGCGCGCTCGATCAGCTCCTTCGTTTTACGAGCGTAGAGCTCGTCGGTATGCACGGGGCTGTGGCCGTAAACGAGTGCCCCGACGGTATAGGCGCCCAGCGACTTCGCATGCTCGAGGATATGGACGATGTTGTCGAGATCCGCGAGCGCATCGAAGGCACGCACGCGCTTCAGCCCGTTGGCGATCAGCCGCTCGCACCACAGAAGCAGAACGTCGTTGGGCACGACATCGAAACCGGTCAAGCTCTTGCTGCGGATCGACGACTGCATCGGCGTGTGCACGACTTTCCCGCGCATGAGCTTCACGCGCTGCCACGGATCCTCCTTGAGGTAGCGCACCGCCACGTCGAACTGGATGAGGCCCATGAGATCGATCGCGTCGTAGCCGATCCGGTCCATGCGCTCGGCGACCGGCAGCATCATGGCGGTCGTCATGCGCGTCGCCCACAGCGATTGATGCGCGTCGCGGAGCGTCGTATCCATGACCTTGATCGTTTTCATGCGGCAGCCTCCGGCAGAAAGATCTACGCCGCTCCTTCAGCGCAGCTTCGCTGCGCTTCCGGGCGCAACGGCGCGCTTATGCGCCTTGCGGCGCTGGATGTCATGAACTTGTCTTCCACCCAGCGCGTGGTGACGCGGCCTTGCGCGAAATCAGGATGCGCCAGCACCGCCTGATGGAATGGAATGGTGGTGGGCACGCCATCGACTTTGAACGCGGCCAATGCACTGCTCATGCGGCTCACGGCGTCTTCCCTGTCGCGCCCGTGCACGATCAGCTTGCCGATCATGGAGTCGTAGAAGGGGGGCACGAAATAACCCGGATAGCAGTGCGTATCGACCCGGATGCCGGCGCCCGCGGGCGCCTGCCAGGTGCCGATGCGGCCCGGCGAGGGCTGGAAATCGCGCTCCGGCATTTCGGCGTTGATGCGGCACTCGATCGCGTGGCCGTCGAAGCGCACGTCCTGCTGCGCGAGCGAGAGCGGCGCGCCGCCCGCGACCCGGATCTGCTCTGCGACGAGGTCCACGCCGGTGATCGATTCGGTGACGGGATGCTCGACCTGTATGCGCGTGTTCATCTCGAGGAAATAGAATGCGCGGGTATCGAGGTCGAAGATGAACTCGATCGTGCCGGCGTTGGTGTAGCTTACGTGGCGGACAAGCCGAACGGCCGCTTGCGCCATGCTGCTGCGCATGGCTTCGTCAATGACGGGCGAGGGCGCTTCCTCGATCAGTTTCTGGTGGCGGCGCTGCGTCGAGCAGTCGCGCTCGCCGAGATGCACCACGTTTCCATGCGCATCGGCAATCACCTGGATCTCTATGTGCCGCGCACGCTCCACGTAGCGCTCGATGTACAGCGTGGAATCGCCGAAAGCGGCGCGCGCTTCGGCCGAGGCCGATTCGAATGCCGAGGGTGCTTCCTCCGCGGTGCGCACGACGCGCATGCCGCGCCCGCCGCCGCCGGCGCTCGCTTTCACCAGAAACGGGTAGCCCGCGCGCCGCCCGAACTGCACGAGATCGTCGGCGCTCGCGACGCAATCCGTGCCGGGCACCGTCGGGATGCCCAGCGACTCCGCGATCTTGCGAGCGCGCAGCTTGTCGCCCATGGCCTCGATCGCATCTGCCGAAGGCCCCACGAATACGAGCCCGTGCTCCGCGCACAACCGCGGAAATGCGGCGCGCTCGGCGAGAAAACCGTAGCCCGGGTGCAGCGCCTGGCAGCCGGTGCCTTTCGCCGCGGTCACAGCGGTGTCCATTCTCAGATAGCTCTGTGCCGCGGGCGCGGGGCCGATGCACACCGCCCGATCCGCGAGCCTGGCGCCGAGCGTATCGCGGTCGGCTTCGGAGACTCCGATGACCGTCTCGATGCCGAGCGTGCGGCAGGCGCGGATCACGCGCACGGCGATCTCGCCGCGGTTCGCCACGAAGACGCGCCTGATCGGAAGCGTCACTGGACGGCGGGGTCGGCCGTGTGCCGATCGGACTCGATCAGGATCATCACCTGCCCGTGCTCGACCATGCTGCCGTTCTCGACGGCGATCTTCACCACCGTGCCGGCGACGCCGGCTTTCACCGAGCTGAAGAGCTTCATCACTTCGACCAGGCATACCGTATCGTCGGCACTGACTTTGTCGCCGACCTCCACGAACGGCGGGTCGCCCGGCGTGGGCGCGCGATAGAACGTGCCGAGCATCGGTGCCCGCACCGCAACGAGCCCTTCGGCGAGATGCGGCTGAGCTGCGTCGTCCGTGGGCGCCTGCTCCCGAAGGGACGGTGCCGCGCTGGACGCGGACGCTTGCGCAGCCGGCTGCGATTCGGTACTGCTCTGCGCCGGGCTTTCGGGCGGCCGGGACAGCGGCTGCATCGGCTCGAGCGCGGCGCCATCGCCATGCCTGCGCACGTGCACCTTCAAGTCGCCGATCTCGATCCGCACCTCGTCGTAAGGCGACTCGTCGATGATTTTCAGGATGGCGAGGACGTCATCGTGCGTCAGGGACATCGGGGCCTTTCGTGCTGGAGGGCCGGCAGGCAGCCGTTATTCGATCCGCACCCCGGCGGTCTTCGCGACTTTGGACCACTTGGCAAGCTCCGCCTTGCCGAAAGCGTCGAGCTCCTCGGGCGTGCTGCTCATCGGAGCGAAGCCGGCCGCAGCGATGCGCTCCTTCACGTCGGGCATCCGCAGGACCTTCACGAGCTCGCGATTGAGCCGCGCGATGATCGTTTTCGGCGTGCCCGCGGGGGCGTACAGCCCGCGCCACGAGTCCACTTCGAAGCCCGCGTATCCCGACTCGATCATCGTCGGCACCTCGGGCAGGAGCGGTTCGCGCTTGGCGCTGGTGACCGCGAGCGCGCGCAGCCTGCCCTGCTTCACCGGCGGCGCGCCGGTCGGCATGGTGGTGAACATGAGCGGGAGGCGTCCGCCGAGTATGTCGACGATCGCCTGGGGCGCGCCCTTGTACGGCACGTGCGTCATCCGGATGCCGGCGCTGTTCTTGAAAAGCTCGCCGGCAAGGTGCGCGAGGCTGCCTTCGCCCCACGAGCCGAAGCTGAGCTCGCCCGGCTTGGCCTTCGCGGTCGCGACGAACTCCTTCACCGATTTCGCGGGAAAGGAGGGCGGCACGATCAAGACGAGCGAGTGGCCTGCGACAAGACCCACAGGCGCAAAGTCCCTGATAGTGTCGTACGGCAGCTTGGCGTAGGTGCTCGCATTGATCACGTGCTCGACGGCTTCGAGTATCAGCGTGTATCCGTCGGGCGTTGCCTTGGCTGCGATTTCCGAGCCGACGATACCGTTCGCACCCGGGCGATTGTCGATGATCACCTGCTGCCCCAGCGACTCCGTGAGCTTCGGCGTAAAGATGCGGGCCACGATATCCGTTCCGCCGCCCGTAACCCACGGCACGATGATGCGCACGGGCCGCGATGGATAGCTCGAGCTGCCCGCCTGCGCGGCCGCCTGCGCGGCCGCCTGCGCGGCGGTGCAGACCATCAGTGCAGCCGGGCAGAGAAAACGCAAAAGGTATTTCGCCATCTTCAACCTCCTTTTGATTCGCGGCGCGCTCA
>WHTS01000100.1 GCA_009377585.1 Betaproteobacteria bacterium | reverse complement strand
TGCGCAGCGCATAGGCAGGATTTGGGCAGGGTCTGAGAACAGCGGCAGCGAAACCGAAAAGTAGCTGCTGCAAGCTTCTGTTTTCAGAGAATGTTTTTGGTGGCCAAGGGCGGAATCGAACCACCGACACAAGGATTTTCAGCTCGAGGCTTATCTTTCACTGTTCAGTAAATCAGTCACTTCGAGACGCTTGCCGATTCAAACCCAATGTCAGTCGTTGGCAAACCAATGTCGTTCGAATACACCCAGGGCACAAAAGAGGCACAAGGCCTTGCCTCCGTCAGCGCAGACCAAAAGCTCAATCCAGGGTGCGGCGAACTGACTTTGGCGGAATGATCGCGGTAGCCCATGCTCGCTAACGGCTCTCGATGAGGCTTGCGAAACCATCTCGCCATCTACGGAAGCAGGCGCGGCTGCGGCAGTTCGTACTTCTTGGACTTGCTGGCTTTGACTGACACGAAACCTTCGGCTTCAGCTCGCGTGAGCCATTCTTTGACTTGCGCGTCCTTAAGCTTCAACTGCGACCCGATCGCCTTAGCGGTCATCGGCGCAGCATCCATCACCAGCGGCAGCCGGCGGACAAACTCTACGAATAAATCCAGCTCCAGCGGCTCCCTCCCCGAATCGGAAACTTGTTGTTCCGCGGCGGCAGTCGCCTCAGAGGGCGTGGCATACCCCGGGATCTGCTCTTCCATCGCACCGTGCGCGGTCGCACCCGTTGGGAAAAGGCTCCCCGGTTTTGCGGGTTGCCGCGCACCACCCAGAGCGTCACGCAAATTGAGGTCGGAATGTGGATCGTACTCGAACGACATACCGCCCTCGCGCAGTAAAGCACCGTTGCCTGGCGCGCTCGGGTCTTGGCGAACGAATAGCGGCACCCACTTCATGCGAAGGTTCTCTGTTGCGCCGGCCCATGTCCCGCCCTTGTCGATGCTCGAATGCACGACCAACGCGAAATCTGCGAGACAGTAGATGCTGCTGTTGCGGTTCATCGCGTTGCCTGCGTTGAAGCCGGCTTCGGGGTGATATGGCGAGATGAGCACGAGCCGTCTTTCCTCGATGCCGATCCGGTTCTGACGATTACGCACCGCGGCGAGCAGCCCGTCGGCCAATACACCGACGACGTTGCCGCCCGCTTCCCCGGCAGACTGCATCGCGGTCGCATCGATACCACGCGCCCCGCCGGAAATCACCGCAATGCTCTCTCTTGCGCAACGCACACCGATTTCAGCGGTGAAAGTGAGAGCAGCGTCGTCCGCATTGCGCGAACCGACGATCGCGAGCCCGCCGGCTGTGAGCAACAAAGGATCACCGGCGCCGAAGAGCAGTGGCGGCGCATCCGCCTTGAGCCGTTCCTTCAGCAGCCGCGGATAGCCTTCGTCGCTGCGGGCGAGTACCCACAGGCCGCTGCGGCTCCATTTTTCGTTGGCCAGTGCGAGCGCGGTGCCGCGCCCGAGCAAGGTTCGCACGCGCTCGGGATCGAGCTTCGCTTCGATTACGCGCCCAAGATCCGCGAGACTCATATCCATTAGGCTGGCCGGTCGCTGCCCTCGCTCATGGAGCCATTTGGCGAGCCGGCCGTACTCGGAGGTTGTCAGCGGTTTCTCGTTCGTGGCCTTACTGAAATGCCCGCAGAGGAGCAGCACGGCTTGTGTGTCGGGCCTCAATTGAGAAGGTGCGTTCATGCGTTCAATCTACCCCGGCATTCGCCAGTGCCGAGGGGTACACGCGGCCGCTTCCGGCCCTACGCAGCAAGGTCGCGATCACGGCGAGCGTCCATCCGGAAGCGGTGACGTCGTCCACCAATAGCATCGGCTCAGCGAAAGGTGCGCCGCCGGCGGCGACTGCGAACACGCCATCCAGGTTGCGGCATTGATGGTACCGATTTTCCATGCCCTTCTGCGGCTCGGTTTCGCGCAACTTGCCGACCACCGCATGAAACGGCAGCCCGAGCGCCGCGGCCAGTCGCCGCGCAAAGTCCGGGACGAGATCAGGGTGTCGCAACGACGGTACGCACGTCACCCAGCCCACGTTGCGCGCTTCGTGCCAGCGCTCGCGCAGCATTTCAGCCGCACCGCTGACGAGCTCATCGGGAAACCGCCCGGCTACCTTGCCTTCCCTCACCATCTCGCCCCAGCCGACTTCGCCCCACCTTGCAAGGATACGCCCTGCCTCGGCCTGGTACTCGGGCGTAATCCGTGCGCCGCTCCAACCGTAACGCGGGAATGCCCCGGAGGGAAACATCTTCTTCGGTTCCAATGGGGATTCGCTGCGTCGGAGCAGCCGCTGAGCGGCGGCGAGCGTTGCGGAACGCACCACATCCGACACCAGGAGGCGGCCCACACAATGCGTGCAATGTCCGCACGGCTTGGCCAGGAGATCGTCCAGCGCTCTCGCGAGGAATTGCATGAGGCAGTCAGGGCCGTCGATGTAGGCCTGCATCTGCGCCCACTCCTGCATGCGCTGATGTGTGAGGTGGGCGATACGCTCTCGATCAATGCGCCAGGCGTTCGGCGTGCGAAACCACTTCGAACCATCCTTCACGATAGGTGCCGGTTCCTCCACGGCCAGAATCTTGAGGACCTTCTCGATTTGGCCGTGCCGCAGATTCACGGTCCCCTCGATCTGTCGCAAGGTCATTCCATTCTCGCTCTCCTCCAATGCGACGAGGATCTCATTGATCTGCGGCTCGGGCGGAAAGGCGGTATTGCGAAAGTACGCGTGAATGTCGTCGTCTTCTCGCCCGGACAGCAAGATGCCGTAGGCGTAGTCGATCGCGCGCCCGGCGCGGCCAACCTGCTGATAGTAGTGCACGACCGATCCCGGTGCCTGATAGTGGATGACGAAGCCGAGATCTGGCTTATCGAATCCCATTCCCAAGGCCGTCGTTGCGACCAGACATTTCAGCTCGTTGGCGAGTAGCTTCTGTTCCAGACGCTCGCGATGCACGTTCGTTTCCGGCGCATCGCCCGAGGTGGCGCCGCTATGGTACGCCTCCGCTGCAATGCCGTTCGCCTTGAGCCAGCCGGCGACGCGCTGTGCATCGGCAACCGTGAGCGTGTAAACGATGCCGCTGCCGGGAAGCTGCGGCAAATAATCGGCGAGCCACGCCAGGCGCACAGCGGCATTCGGCAGCCGCATCGCTTGCAGCGCGAGCGTCTCTCGCGCAAGCGGTCCGCGCTGAGTTTCTATCCTCGGCCCGAGCTGAGCCTCGACATCGGCGACCACGCGAGTGTTCGCAGTCGCAGTCGTCGCCAGCACCGCAATGTTGTCCGGCAGTTGGCGCAAGACACCCACGATGCGCCGGTAATCGGGCCGGAAGTCATGCCCCCAGTCGGAAATGCAATGCGCTTCGTCGACGACCAGAAGCCCGATTCGCCCTGCGACGGGTAGCAGGATTTCCGTAACAAACTCGTCGTTGGCAAGGCGCTCGGGGGAGATCAGTAGAAGGTCGATCTGATTGGCGAGCAGTTCAGCCCGCACGCGGTGCCAGTCCTCCTTGTTGCCTGAATTGATCGTTGCCGGGCGTAGCCCCAGCCGCTGGGCGGCTTCGATCTGGTTTCGCATCAGCGCAAGCAGCGGTGAGACGATCAGCGCAGGCCCAGCACCCTGGTCGCGCAGGATCTTCGCCGAAAGGAAATACACCATGCTCTTGCCCCAGCCAGTTCGCTGGACGACGAGCGCACGGTGGCGCCGGTTGACGAGGCAGTCGATCGCCTCCCATTGCCCGTCGCGGAAGGTAATCTCGGGTGTGGCCGCCGCCTGACGCAGCAGCGCTTCCGCTGTCGCGCGGCTGATAGCGCCGGAGTTAGCCATCACGGCGATGCCCGCACTGCGCCACGCGGGCGTTGCTCTCTTCTGCCAGCGCGGCATAGCGATCATTTCGAGCAGTCACGCAATTGCCCCTGTCATGGCAGGGTCTGGGGCCAGGGCAGCAGGCCACTCGTTTGAGCGCCGCGCCACAGCTCGCGGTCGTAGGTTGCCAGAGTGACCGTGTCGCCCAACGACTCCTGCCACATCAGCGCGCAAGCGAGGTGCACCGCGTCATAACCGCGTAGGCCCTGCGACCAGGCGAGCGCTGCAGCGCGCGCAACAATCGATTCGTTCACCTCCAGACGGATCAGGTCGCCCCAATCTGCGTCGAAGGCTGCCACGCCGCTGGCGGCACTCTCCCGAGCGGCGAGCCCGACGCGAACTGCCTTGGCCAGTGCTGCAGTGACCTCCGCCCGGCTGATAACGGCGGTCGCGGTGATGCGCGCCACCTCGATCAACTCTGCCACCGCGTCCGAGCCCGCCTCGGCCACATACCGCTTGACCAGGGCACTCGCGTCCAGATAGAGAATCACCCGCGATCCTCGATGATGAGCTCCGCGACCGTCTTTCCTTTCGGAATCCGCACCGTCGGCTTACGTGGGGACAAGCGGCGACCGCTCCAGTGCAACAGCCCGGCATTGCGTAGCGCGGAGATCCGCCCTTCGAGGTCCGGCGCGATCGGCACGAGGCGGCCGACCGGTACCCCGCGGTCGGTGATGATGACCGATTCACCCCCGCGGGCGAGTCTCAGGTAGTGACTCAATCGGCTCTTGAGTTCGCGAATGCTGACGACGGATTCGGTCACGGCGGCGTTCCTCCAGCTACGGAATGAATGTAGTCACATACTAGCACTTTGCGACCACCTCGAGCCTTCAGAGGGCCTCGGGGAGCAGCGCTCGACCAGAGTGGACGTTCTCATCAGCCGGTCGGTGGCTTCGGGCACTTCCGTGCCCACGCGAGCGCCTCGTCCATCGATTTCACCTGCCACATCCAGTAGCCCGCGATGAGCGCCTTCGTCTCGATGAATGGGCCGTCCACGACAGTCGTCTTCCCGCCCGTGAACTTCACGCGTTTGCCTTCGCGACTCGGCTTCAAGCCCTCGCCGGCCTGCATGATGCCGGCTTTGACGAGCTCCCATTCTATCGATTGATCAAGCGCAGATCGGTCTCGAATCTCTGACCGACTCGGCATGGCGATGCCTCTTGCCTGAGCGGGGGTGCGAGTTGGCCTCGTCTGCAGCAACGTCTTGAATCGCGTTACGCCGAGGAGGCGACAGGCCTGGGTACAAAAACGAACATCAGAGCGCTCGCTGCGATGATCGTCGCGAGCGCGGGAAACGCGACGCCATAGCCCCACGCGGCGATCAGCAAACCGGTGAGCACGGGGCCGATCGTCTGACCGATGTCCATGATGGTCCTGAGCACACCCACCGAGGCGCCGAACTGGCCTTCCTTCGCGACGTCCGCCACCAACGCCGTCGTTGAGGAGGTGACCGTCGCGAAGGCCGCACCGTACAGCATGCTGAGCGCCGAGAGCGCGTAGACCTCGTCGGCCATGGGAACCAGGGCCACGCTTATCGCGCCGAGCGCAAGGCCCGGGAAGATGATCGCGCTGCGTCCGAAGCGGTCGGAAAGGTTACCCATGAGCGGCTTGACGATGATCACGCTCAGCAGTTGCGCGCCGAGAATGATCCCGATCTGCCACGCAGGGATGCCCACCGAAGCAGCGTATAGCGCGAGAAACGCCTCGACCGCGCCGAACACCAGGAACTGCGCCGCCTCGACGATGCTTGTGAGCATGATGGCGCGGCTCGACAGCACGTCGCGCAGCGCCGCGAAGAAGTGCGGGAAGCGCACGTCCGCCCGCGATCGAGGCGACTCCGCGGGCAGCATGAGGCCGACGACGAACGCAAGCACGCCGCTGATCGCGCACGCCCAGTACACCGACTCGAAGCTCGCAACCGAAATAAGAAACCCGCCGAGGAACGGAGCGACCGAGCGGCCGGCGATGGTGATCGAAGAGTAGGTCGAAAGCATCGCCGCGCGCCGCTCCGGATATTGCGCCGCCAGCGCGGCGGTGGCGACCGTGTTGAAGATCGCCGTCGCGAAGCCGTGGTAGAAGCGTACCGCCGTCAACTGCCAGGCGTCGGTCACGAGCAGATAAAGGAACGGCGCCGTCGCGAACACGACCAACGAAGCGACGATCACGCGGCGCTTGCCGAAGAAGTCCGAGATCGCGCCTGCCGGGAAGCTGATTAGGATTCCCGGGATCGTGGAGGCGATCACGATCCAGCCGATCTCGGCGGGCGTTGCGCCGAGATGCGCTGCGAAGAGCGGCAGTACCGGCGTCTTCGACAGCGTCGAGCTGAAGATCGCGAGCGCGCCGATCGACGCGATAAGAACGAAGAAGTACCGCGCTGTGATCGCTTGCGCCACTGGGCGGCCTCCTAGCTCGCGCTCCCGCTCAGCTTCAACAATAATTCGACGAGCACCGATGCGGCCTCTTGGTAGGCGACTTCATCGCTGTCCGGAGCGTACCAACTCACGCTGCCGCCACGAAAATCGGTGTCCGATCGTTCCCTGTGCCAAGCGGACAATCCGGCGGCCTCGGCCGCTTGCTTGCTCGCCGTTACGCGTAATCGGTCTCGCTGGGCGCGAATGAACGCGACTGGCTCATCGGTTTCGGAAAGGACGGCATATCCTCTCCTGGCGGAAGCCAAGCGTGGCCGTTGGTCCACCGCCGCCTCAACCAGATCGAGCAGTCGGCCGATTCGCAGCTCGGTTCCGGCCTCTTCATCGGCTGATGCCGCTTCGGGCAAGTCAAAAACCCGTCGGAGCACCGAGTTGGGGGTGTCTTCAAGCGGCCGCGCCCGCCGTTGCAACTCGGCCCAGACTTCCTCATCGATCCGGATCACTTTGGAAGGCATCGGTCCGGCCTAATGGGAGCTTGAATGTCCGGATGAATTGGGAGTTACAATGTAACACACCTCGTCGTCGGCCTGAGGGATGCATGACGACCGCCGCGGAAAGCCGGATGCCTCCTCGCCTCACCGTGCTGGGTTGGGAGTTGCTGAAGTTGGGTGCGGTCGCCTTCGGTGGACTCGGCTCCACCCTGGCGCTGCTCCAGCGCCGTCTTGGCGACGAGCGCGGCTGGATCGATCAAGCCGTCATCAGCGAGGGCCTGGCGTTCACACGCGCGCTGCCAGGTTCGACCGGCATCCAGCTCGTCGCCTATCTCAGTCACCGACTATGCGGGTGGCCGGGAACGCTAGTAGGCACGCTCGCTTACATCGCGCCGGCGACGCTGCTCATGATCCTCGCGGCGGCCTTCGCCATTGCGCTGCCCGATCACCCCGCAGTCGATCGCGCGATCACCGGATTGCAGATCGGCGTGGTCGGCCTGCTCGCCGCGTCGATGTGGCGGCTCGTGCGCAGTGAAGCGAAAGACAGGGCGCGGCTCGCGGTGCTTCTGGTGTGTACGGTGCTTGGCTTTTTCGTGAATGCCGTGCTGGTGGTCGCCCTTGCGGGCACCGTTGGCCTCCTTCTCACGAAGGAGCAGAAAAGACATGCCTGAGATCGTCGAGCTCGTCGCGCGTTTCTTGATGGTCGGCGCGGTTGCGTTCGGCGGCGGTGGGGCCGCACTGCCGCTCGTAGAGCGTTTCACCGTCGCCGAGACCGGCTGGCTCACGCCGCGGCAATTCTCGATTGGCGTGGGCTTTGCCTACGCGACACCAGGTCCGATCCTCATCCTTGCGGCATTCGTCGGCTATTACGTCGCCGGGGTGCCCGGCGCGCTCGCGGGAACAGCCGCGGTATTCGCCATTCCAGTCGTGCTTGCCGCAGGATCGGCGGGTATCGTCCAGCGCCTCAACCAGTATGCGCGCTTTCGCGCATTCGCACGCTTCGCCGGCGCGGGTGCCGTCGGTCTGCTGGCTGTCACGCTGAGCGCACTGGGCGCACCGGTGCTCAAGATCCATCCGGCCCTGCTTATCGGCGCGGTGCTGGTCTTCGCGGGGGAGCGTGCCGGGCTCTCCCCAGTCCTCTTGCTCGTGCTCGCTGTCGCACTCGGTGCTGGATCAGTATTGATCTTCTAGGTGCCGTCTTGCGCCCCGCGTCACGGCGTACTGAAGACGTACCCAACCGCGTCTCAAAGAAACGAGGCCCACACCTGCGGGAAGCTGGCATGTTAGAGAGCAGCGATTGCGCTAAACGAGTTCGGTCTGACTTACCAGCCATTTGACGCCCACCCGCATATCAGCTTGATCGACCGTCGCGGTCGTATCGGCAACCGAACTTCAGCAAACGGCCAAGAAGAGACCATCGTGCTGAGGAGCCCGACCGTCGGCTCCTCGGCCAGTGCGGTCAGATAGTCAGCATCGAGCGCAGGGCAGGTGTGCGCCAGTCAGCGGACCTTGGCGACGACCCCGTATCCGACGTCAGCTTTTTCATCATGGCATTGGCAGCTCGCGACCCACTCCGACCACCCGACGTCGAAAGCGGGAAATGCCGCTTGGCAGCCCGTTGCGCAATCGTTGGCAATAGCTCAGGGCTCGTTCAAAATATCCCGGACCGATTCAGTGCGAGGGAGGATCGTCATGACCGGAAAAGTGGGATTCGTCGGCGTCGGCGCAATGGGCGGGCCGATGGCGTTAAACCTCGTCAAGGCGGGATTCGAGGTGGTCGTCCACGACATCAACCCGGATCGGGTGGCGCCGCTTGCGGCGGCGGGCGCGCGCGTGGTGGATACGCCCGCGGCGGCGGCGGCCGAGTGCCGGCGCACGATCTGCATGGTCGAAACCGCCGACCAGGCCGAGGCGGTGATCTTCGGCGACAACGGTTTCGTGCAGAAGGCGCAGCCGCGCGACATCGTGGTCTGCATGAGCACGATCGATCCGCTCCTCGCGCGCCGGTTCGCGGAGCGCCTGGCCGACAAGAGTATCGCCATGCTCGACGCGCCGGTGAGCGGCGGACCGCACGGCGCGGCGGCGGGGACGCTGTCCGTGATCGTCGGCGGGCCGGAAGATGCCTTCGCCGCGGCGGAGGACCTCTTCCGCGCGATGGGCAAGAACGTGTTCCACGTCGGCGGGCACGGCATGGGCCTCGCGATGAAGCTCATCAACAACATGCTCGGGCAGATCCAGACCGTCGCCATTGCCGAAGCCATGGTGCTCGGCAGGAAGGCTGGGCTCGACCCGAAGAAAATCTACGAGGTGGTGAGCGCGAGCACCGGCAACAGCGTGCAGTTCCAGAATCGCGTGCCGCGGATCCTCGCTAGAAACTTTAAGCCCGGAGGCACGCTCGACATATCCTTCAAGGATCAGGAGCTCGAAACGGCTTTCGCCAAGCGGCTTGGCGTGCCGCTCTTCCTCGCCAACGTGTCGCAGCAGGTCTATCAGATGGGCCGTGCCGCCGGGCTCAGCAAGGAAGACGGTTCGTCGCTCGTCAAGGTGTACGAGCGGCTTGCGGGCGTGAAGGTCAGCGGCGACGATAGCGTCTGAGAAGTTCGTCGCTCCCGCAAACGCTACGCGCGAGGTGGGCCTTGGCGTCGAGTTGAACAACACGGTCTATGCAGTGGATTCCCGCACAATCGATTTGTGCCTGGGCTTGTTCGTTGGTGCACCCGTTTCGCTAGGCCCATACGGCCATCCAGCTGCACACGCTGCTGGACTTGAGAGGGGCAATTCTCTGAGAGCAACCCGATCGAATCGTTACGGCTAGCCGCGGTTACTGCATCACTTGTATTGCTTCGTCACCAACACGGAGATGGGAACACCCGCATCGATATCGGTCTTGCGCTTGGTAGAGAGACCACCATCTTGCGTGAACGCCGATGCATCCACCGGCTCCCAGGCGGAACATTTTGCGCCTCGCGCATCTACGCAGCAACACCTTGGGGCACTATCGGCTTTGGGGTAACAAATTCTCAATGATTAGTGGTAGCTCATATCCGACCACGCAACGCCAACGTTATCGCCAGCGCAGGTCGCAGTTAATCCCTTGGCGTCGTTGCAAGCCGCATCAGGCACGTACCGGATTGCTTTTGGGCCACGCGCTGGGCAGGAAGTGCTAATCCTACAAATGCTGGTCAGTCGGGATAAGCGAAACACCGCGGTACGCGCCGAGGCGCACGGCATCGCCATGCTGCCGTGCGCGGCGCCGCCCATCAGCGCAAAGAACTCGAACGACTGTGCCGATACATCACGCGTCCTGCGATCGCCAACGAACGCTTGAGCCGCAATGCCAAAGGCCAAGTCGTGCTGCAACGCAAAAGCCCCTATCGCGAAGGAACCACACACATCGTCATGGAAAAAATGGTGATGCACTCATTTCTCAGGCGGCTTATGCATGTCTGCTTGTGGCCGATTGGACTCGTTCCCGGCCGAGGGCCAACTTTACCGGCTGATGGACGTTGAGGATCGTACCGAAAGCGCCGGCTCACGGCCGGTAGCAATCACTCGGTGTCACTGGCACTTTGCTGTCACCACCGGAACGCTGAGGCGTATGGATGACTAACGGCGAGCGCACTCACGGCGACTGATCGCGCGGAAACAAGTGCAGCGCTGGCCGTGCACTTGCGGCCATGGCGCCAGGCAATGCGGCGGCCGGCTATGGCGTGATCCGGAACACCCGGTCGATCGTCGACGGTACTCTGCTTGAGGAGGAATGATGAAGTCCTTGCTTGCGATCGTGTTTGCGGCGTACGTTGCCAACGCGTCCGGAGCCGGATGTGCCGAGTTGTGGACCGGCAAGCGCTTCACTGGGCAACACAACATCTGCTGCTCACAGTGCGGCGAATGCTGTAAGTTTTCCGAGCCCTACATCTCCCGTCTGCTCTCGTCCAAATCGGGAGGCACCGCGCAACTGAGCACCTTTTATCAGAGCGCGAACTGTCGTTCGGGGGAGGGCGTCACCGTCGACCGTGACGGTTGGCGCGACATGTCGAAGCTTCCGGCCTACCGCAGCGTCCTGACCGCGTGCGTACCGTGACGTCGAGGCACCATGGCAAGAGAGCTTGAAAACCGGGTTCGCGAGTATCTTGAGCGGCGCTTGAAACTCAAGTTCGAAGCGACTCGTCTTGATATCGGAACGCGCGAAAGGGTCGATGCTTGGATTCAGCTTGCAAGGCCTTGGCTCCTCATTTTGGAAATAGAGGATCAGCAGCACCATCCGACAACAAACGTCTTGAAGCTGTGGCCTTTTCTGGAAACAAGACGCGATGTGCGGGCAGTGTTGGTTCACGTGTACTTTCCAACAAGCCGAGCTGCTACAAGTTTCTCGCGGCGACCTCGCCACTTGGCTAGGCAAGAGGCTTGAACGCATGTTTCCGAAACGATTCAAGTTCCAGCGCTTGGACATCGACTGGGGCGGAGACACCTGCAAGGGATATGAAGATCTCGTGCGTACTGTTCCGTCGCTGAGTGATGGCCGAACAAGCCGTTCAACCCGATCGCGCGTAAAACGCGCTCCGGGTTAACGGCGGCGGTTAGGTCGCCCTAAAGTGAGCGACACTCTCGCCAACCTTACCTTGGAAAGGAACGTCAGTCATGAACCCACTGTCCCCGGCCCGAATCATGGAGGTCGGCATGGCCTTCTGGCCAGCCAAAGTCCTGCTCTCTGCGGTAGAGCTAGGGCTTTTTACAGAACTTGGCGCCAATTCCATGACTGGCCGCGAGCTGCAGGACGCTCTTCAGTTGCATCCGAGAGCAAATCCCGATTTCTTCGACACGCTGGTGGCGCTTCGTTTTCTCGACCGTGACGGCAATGGCCCTGAGGCTCGATATCGCAATACGGAGGAAACTGCGTTGTTCCTCGATCGACACAGCCCTCAGTTCATCGGCGGCTTCTTGGAAATGGCCAACGCCCGCCTTTATCGGTTCTGGGGCGAGCTCACCGATGCCCTCCGGACTGGCATCCCACAAAACGAGATCAAACAAACCGGCGAGTCCATGTTCGCTGAGCTCTACAGCAAACCCGAGCGGCTCGAGCAATTCATGGATGCGATGAGCGGGATTTCTGCGGGCAATTTTCAGGCCTTGGCCGAGAAGTTCGATTTCTCTCGCTATCGCACGGTCTGTGACGTGGGTGGCGCGACGGGATTGCTGTCAATGCTTGTGGCCAAGAAACATCCTCATCTTCGATGCACTTCTGCGGACCTCCCGGCCGCTACCCGGATCGCAGAGCGCAAAATCGAGGCCGCGGGACTCTCAGATCGAATCTCCGCGAAGCCGCTTGATTTCTTTACGGAGCCGCTGCCGAAGGCCGATGTGATCACAATGGGTATGATCCTCCACGACTGGAATCTAGAAAAGAAAATGCATCTCGTCCGTGCCGCCTATGATGCCTTGCCTCCAGGAGGTGCGTTCGTCGTCATTGAGAACCTGATCGACGACGCGAGACGCGAGAACGCTTTCGGGCTGATGATGTCGATCAATATGTTGATCGAGTTCGGCGACGCATTCGATTTCACTGGTGCTGATTTTTCTGGATGGTGTCGCGCGGCCGGCTTCAGTAGGACCGAAGTTATTCCATTGGCGGGTCCCGCAAGTGCGGGCGTGGCCTACAAGTAACCTCAACGGAACGATCGGCGGCCTAACAATTCATTCAAGCCGAAGCCGCTTCGCGGATCGGCTTACTGTAATTCAGGCGTTAACCGTCCGCTTCGGAGGAGATTGACCGGCAGGTTCGGGTCGGAAGTTCGCGTTCGCCAGATCGAGAAGCTGCCGTTCGAATCGATTCACGGCTGAACGGCAGGTAACCAATGTATTGCTGACCGAAAAGCCACGGCGGCCGAATGGCCGTGCAGGCCGAAGAGCAGCTACCGCCGGACACGACGTGTCCTTCGGGGGTGGTGCCAAACACCATGATCCCCCCGCATGATCGTTAGGCCGGCTTGAACTTCACCAGCATCCACTCCACCGAAACGTCATCGAAGACGGCGACGACGGGCATGTCCACCCGGACGTCTTCCGGCGCGCACTCGACGATGTTCGCTGGGACGCGCACACCCTCGTCGAGCTAGACGATCGCGTAGGTGTAGGGCAACGCGGGCATCCAAGTCTTCCGGAGTGCTTTGCGGCGTTCAAGCCACGGTGCGCCCGTTGCTGGTCACAAAGCGGGCAATGTCGTCGGCGAACACGCGCTCGGAGTCGTCCTGCGGCGCATAACCGATCACTTGCCGGGCGTTGGCGATGCTCCAGCATGAGCGCGTATTGTCGGACACGCCATAGAAGCAGTGCCACGGCACGCCGTCGGCGTTGCGGATGTCGGGCGTCTCGACGGATTTCATGTAGAGTTGCTGCAGATCGCGCTCGCTGATGTAGCCCGCCAGATCACGCTTGTAGGTGGTCTGGTTCTTCGCAAGCTTCGCGCCATCGACCGGGCGCGGCACGACGATGCGGATGTGAATGTTTTCGACCGGCCTGCCGAAACGACCGGTGGCGAAAATAAAGCCGAGATTCTCATAGGCGATCTTCGCCCAGCCGTAGAAGTTGTCCGAAAGCGGATAGGTCGTGTGATCGCAAGAATCCATGCGGCCGTCGTGCAGTTTGGTTTCGTACCAGTCGGTGGCGTGGTTCGAGCTCGCCGTTACGACGCGAGTGACGCCTTCTTCCTGGGCGAGGCGAAACACGTGATAGGCCATGTCGAGCGAATCGCGCTCGACGTAGTAACCCTCCAGATCGCCCAGCGGTCGGTCCTTGAGCCACTGCCGCGGTGCGCCGGTATTCACGCCCGGGCGAGTGCTGCGCGTGTTGTGAACGATCGCATCGACTCCCTTGAAGTGCTCGCGATAGGTATCGATGTCGGGATTGACGAGATCGACCTCGATGATGTCGTCGATATCGTGCGGTTTGCGTCGGTCCAGCAACACAACGTCATAGCGCTCGCGGAACACGGGCAAGAGCTGGCGCGAGAGGTAGCCGGCTGCGCCGGTGATCAGGACCCGTTTGCGTGCCATGGTCGGTCACTCCGTAAGTGAAACGTTCCGATGATAGGCGGAGACCTCATGGAATCAAAATCCAAACGCAACCATGAGCGCACCTTGTATGCCTCGAAAAAGAACGGCACGAACGCGGCGCGAGCGTTGAAACCGCGGATCGGCGGCTAATGGCCGCTCGAGGGCGTCGGCGAGGCATTGACGAGGATCACATCGGGCAACACCCCAGGGAAGCTGCTGATACGCGTTGGAAAGGCCGCGCGGTTCGCGCTTCTCTTCAGGCTCGCCAGATCCGGCGGAGGGATTACGGTGGGGTTACCCGCGCGCGGCGATCTTGTCTTGCGTTTTCGTCCTGAAGTCGCTGGCGTCATGGCGCTCGTGCAATTGTTCTTCAGGCGGCCCGCTGGTGCGGTTGACCATGCGCCCGCGCTTGACGGTCGGGCGCTCGCCGATTTCTTTCGTCCAGCGCGCCAGGTTTTTGTATTCGTGCGTCTGCAGGAACTTGCGCGGATCGTTGTAGGAGGCGCCGTTCAACATGCCGTTGCCGTACCACGGCCAGATCGCCATATCGGCGATCGTGTATTCGTCGCCGGCGATGAATTGATTGCCCGCAAGCTGCCGGTCGAGCACGTCGAGCAGGCGTTTCACCTCCATTGCAAAACGGTCGATGGCGTATTTGATCTTCACCGGCGCATAGGCATAGAAATGCCCGAAGCCGCCGCCGACATAGGGCGTTGAGCCCATCTGCCAGAACAGCCAGTTCAGCGCTTCGGTGCGCTTGCCGCGATCCTTTGGTAGGAAGGCGCTGAATTGGTCCGCCAGGTAGAGCAGGATCGCGCCGGATTCGAACACGCGTCGCGGCGGCTGCTCGCTATAGTCCATGAGCGCCGGGATTTTGGAATTCGGGTTTACCCCGACAAATCCGCTGCCAAACTGGTCGCCCTCGCCGATCCGGATCAGCCAGGCGTCATATTCCGCTCCGCTATGACCCGCCGCCAGCAACTCCTCCAGCATGATCGTGACCTTGACGCCATTGGGCGTCCCTAACGAATAGAGCTGAAGCGGATGCTTTCCGCGCGGCAACTCCTTCTCATGTGTCGCGCCCGCGACAGGACGATTGGTGTTGCTATAGCGCCAATTAGGACTGTCGCCCTTCTCCCAGACCCAGACTTCCGGCGGCGTGTATTGAGGTGTGTCAGTCATGTTGGGCTCTCGCGTGTCGCTCGATGGGTTGGCCGAATGGATAAGATAAGTAGGGTCAGTGTAAACTTTACTGACAGCCGCGGCGCGCCGGGCGCGCCCATTCCATTCAACAGAGGAGGGTATCGTGGCGAACATCAACGGACCTCTCTATTACGAGCGCATGGGCCGTACGGGCCCGGTGATGGCCTTCGTTCATCCCAATCCGATGGACCAGTCCTGCTGGATCTACCAGATGGCGAGGTTCTCGACATGGTTCCGCTGCGTGGCGATCGACATTCCGGGCTACGGGCGCTCTCCCGCCGGTACTGCAGAAATGTCGCGCTTCGACATGGCACAGGCGCTGTGGGAGACGCTGGACGAGATCTGTCCGGGCGAGCCTGCGGTGCTTGTCGGCTGCTCCGTCGGCTCTTCCCTCGTGCCGCACATGTACAAGCTCAGGCCCGAGCAGACCAAGGCGATGATCGTCTGCGGGACCGGTTATCGCGGGCCCGATGAGGTGTCGCCGCATATCCAATTCTACAAGGACAACGGTCTCAGCTATCGCTGGGATTTCACCTTCAAGGATTTCAGTGCTGGGTTTGGCGCTACGCCGATGGCTTCGTATTTCGCCCGGCTCTTCACCGAACGGGATGCCTTCGCCGACCTGCCGACCATCCTCACGCAACTTGCCGCGTCTCGGCCCGCGGAAGAATTCTTTCAAACGATCGATTGCCCGATGATCATCCTTTCGGGCAGCGAAGACGGCGCCCATCCAGGCGCCTTCAAGCTCCAGAAGCTCGTCCCCCGCTGCGAGATGAAGACCCTGCACGGGGCCGGACACGCCTGCCAGCTCGAGCAACCGTGGCTCTTCGATCAATACATGATCGAATTCCTGAAGAAGCACGAGCTGTTTCCGGTCAAATAGGTTGCTGCAGGCAAACATTTATTGTGGTGGGCGGCGCTCGGGGGCGATACAGCCTTATGGACTTTCCTCAATGCGACCACTGCAACGGGCCTGACGATCCCGCCTGGCCCGCGCTCGTCTGACCGGTCGGTTTGAGGAAGCATCTTCGATGACCGGTTGTGGCCGGCTGCCGACTCACCCGGCTGGCCGCTAGATACCCGGACACCGGCCGCCTGCGGCTGAGAAGAAGCATCCGGTCCTATTATCGAGCGTTCCTTATTTCATGTCACGCTCGTCCCTCACCCCCAACCCCTCTCCCCGGGGGGAGAGGGGAGCGTCGCGTCTGTATTGGACTGTCGTCCAATACGGAACGATCAATAGCTACCGGTGGGAAGGCGGGCGGTCGACCTGGAAGAGTTGCTGGCGCTCATCCCGGTGGCCTGATCTTCACGGCCAGCGATAAGTGACGATCAGGGAAAAAGGTGGTTTACAGTAAATCTACGCGCCGACACCGGTTGCCCTGGCCGCGTTCCGGGTCGCGGATGCGCGCCAGGTTTGACATTCACCATGGGGGATAGCGCCATGCAGGCTACGGGGAAGATTGCGGTCATCACGGGTGCCGGCAGCGGCATCGGGCGGGCGTCGGCGCTGGCTCTGTACGCCGACGGGTTTTCCGTCGTGCTGGCCGGCCGTCGGCGGAAGATGCTGGAGGAGACGGCAGCGCTGGCGCAGGCCTCACCGCCACGCATGCTGGTGGTGCCGACCGATGTGTCCGACCCCGTGTCGATCGCCGCGCTGTTCGAGACCGTGCAGGCGACCTATGGCCGCATCGATCTACTGTTCAACAACGCGGGGATCAGCACGCGCAACATCCCGATCGACGACCTGACCTATGAGCAATGGTCGAATGTCGTCGCGGTCAACCTGACCGGCTCCTTCCTGTGCGCGCAGCACGCCTTTCGCATGATGAAGAACCAGACGCCGCGCGGCGGGCGGATCATCAACAACGGCTCGGTATCGGCGCATGTGCCGCGACGGAACTCCACACCCTATTCGGCGACCAAGCACGCGTTGACCGGACTGACACGCTCGCTGTCGCTGGACGGGCGGGAATTCGACATTGCCTGCGGCCAGATCGATATCGGCAACGCAGCGACGACGCGCAACGAAGACACCGCGCGCGGTCGCTTGCAGGCGAGCGGCCGGGTCGAGGCGGAGGCGCGCATCGACGTCAACGACGTGGCGCGCGGCGTCGCCTATATGGCCAGCCTGTCGCTGGAGGCGAACGTGCAGTTCATGACCGTCATGGCAACGAAAATGCCCTATATCGGTCGTGGCTGACGCATCTCAGCATTGCATGAGTTCGATGCTGACACCATCCGGCGCGGCAACGTAGCACAGCAGGCTGCCGCCGACGCCTTTCTTCAGCTCGACCGGAAAGCTCACGCCTTTCTTGCGCAGGTCAGCGCAGAGGGCCGTCAGGTCGCCCTGGTACAGGAAGCCGAAATGATCGGTTCCCCAGGTGTTGTGGCTGGAGAAATCGGAATAGGGCCGGATCGGCTGGTTGGGTGCCGGATCCTCCCCAGGGCGGCGGCCACGGATCAGGATCGTCATGCCGCCGAACTCGACGAAGATTTGCGGGGCACCGCGGGCGATGGTGTCGGCGGCAATGGTCGCGCCGAACATCTCGACATACCAGGCGGCCGATGCCTTGGGGTTTTCGCTGATGATGTGGACGTGATCGAATTTGAAGGCGGGATTGCTCATGGTTCTGTCCTTTTCGATCGAGAATGGTACATCAGCCGTCTGCGCGCTACTGCGTTGCGTGCCTCGGGTACGCGTTCGCACATTGGGACCGGTGGCGGAAGGGACCGCATTGCTTGACCAGGCGATGACAGCCTTTGTGGCCATGGGTGGCCGATCAGTGCCTATCGATCGAAAGCGCATATCGACCTGAGCGGCGTTCGCCACGATAAGCTGTTGCGTCCGCTATTCAAACTTTCCTACGGACACTCTGCTTTGTCTGCGGGGTTTCGCTATGCCGCCGACGCCTCGATTGTGTGCAGACGGCGCTGGATTCCGCTTGTGATCTGATCAATGAGGCGGGCAGGGAAGTTTTCGGGGAGCGTGCGCGTGACTGCTTCGAGCGCGCGCGGCATTGCGGTGGCGATGTCGGCCAGAACGTCGTCTACGACGGCCTTGCCGACGCCCGCCGATCCGGCCGTTTGCACGAAATGTCGCGGCAGTACCTCATCAACGATGTAATGGCGATTCTTGCCTGCGGCCATCGCCAGCTTGAACTGATTGCGACGAAGCTGGCCTGTATCGACATAGGGTTGCGTTGACATGATGTCGTAGAGCGGAGCGAGGCGGAATCGACCACCGGGAAGCAATTGCAGACTGAAGTTTTTCGCGTGTCCATCTGTGGCGCCAAGCAGCCAGAAGAAGATCTGCGCCCTTATGAAAATGCGTTGATCGGCCGCAGGATCGTCGCTCGCTTTGAGGAGATCCAGAAGACGAGCAATTCCCGGTCCGCCATCCGCTTCGTACTTTCGTGTCGGCGGGACCGAAAGAGCCTGGCAGCAGTCTTCCTGCGGCAGCCTGAGCAGGCGGCCATCGATCGTCCAGCGCCGGTCGAATCGCTCGACGATCAGTGCGCGATTGTCGCCGAAGGCCGCAATGGCGACATCGGCGCTGGGGAAGCCGATCTCCCGGGCAAGCTTGAGGCAAAAGAACTCGTTCTCGATGCTGTCCGAGAGATCGATGCCACGGTCAAGTCTGCCGATCGGTGGCTTGAAGATATGCGTGGTGGGCGTCGATCCATGCGGTATATGCCACCGGTCCTTCCAGAGCAGCAGCGCGGTTTTCTCCTGCGCACCGGCAAGCGAAATCCGGAACTCGTGCCCTGCGGTTACCCCAAGGGGGGTGTTTGCGAGGTCGGCGAGGATCGCTGCGATATCCGCATCGGAGAGGGGGCGGCCTTCGATCGCGCCTGGCGTGGAAGGAGCCTCCCCCTCGGGCAGAAATTGGAGGGCGCCGGGGCAATCACGACCGACCGCGCTTAGCAAGCTGAATGCGTCGGTACCCTCCGCTTGTGTGCGCGCTGCGAGTCGCTGGCGTATTCGATCGTTATCGGGGAGGAGGTTGTCGAAGACGGCAACGACCGGGGCGCCGATATAGCGATCCTCGCGCAGTGGCAACGAGAGGGAGACGGGAAATGTATTTTCCCAGCCAAGCCACGACGGCGCGTACTGGAAATCGACGGCACCGCTCGCCTCGCGCCGCAGCCTCCCGACGAGCCGCCCATTGAGAAAGACGTCAAGCGGGAGGCGGGTTTTTTTCCGCCCGGCCATTAGTTAGAAGAGATCCTCAATCTGAGCGGTCGAGCCTCGGGTCCGGGGGCGGATGACAATCTCCAGGTCGAGGGCGGCAAGAGCGTCGATCAATGTTTGCAGACGTGTAGCGGGTTCTCCGGCCTCGAGCTTGGAGATGGTGGCCTGACGCAAATGAATCCGTGTCCCCAGCTCGTCCTGCGAGAGGCTGAGTTGCTTTCGCTTCCGACGAATGACCGCGCCGAGTTGCTGCGGGGTGCGAGCGATTTGGTCCATAGGCCCTCCTCCCGCGCCCATTATGCGCAAATGCGTATAACCAGTCAATATACGCATACGCGTGTATCTTAGGTTTATGCGTCAACCCGTATGAAGCTCGAACCATCTGAGCTGGTCGACGTACTTGCTTTCGCGCGGGATGAGCCTGCCCCGGCGGGCGAAGGCCTTAGCTTCCTCGAGCAGTTGCCTCTGCGCGTCGGTCCGGATCGGAATTTCGGGGGCGCGCCCGCCCTTGCACCAGCTCGGACTCAGTGCACGTCGGTCACCGCGATCGGCCCATGCCGGGTGAATCTCAATCGACTCCGCGCGACGCAGGCCAGTCAAGGGAAACCAATGTCATTTGAAGGGCGTAACGATACATGTTCGATGCAGGGCGACGTCGCCGCGACCCCGGCTTTCGGGAGCGGGTTCTCCGCGCCTACGAGTACCGGTGCTGTGTCTGCGGGTCTGATCTTCGCATCGGGCATATTCCAGCCGGGTTGGAAGCAGCGCATATCCAGTGGCATCACGTTGGCGGGCCGGACATCGAGCCCAACGGCCTATCGCTGTGCGCGCTTCACCACAAACTCTTTCACCTGGGCGCATTCACGGTCGAGCCATCGGAGCACCGAGTGGTCTTCAGCCAGCACGCCATCAGTGCGTTCCTCGACCAACTATCCAGTCCAGGCCGCATGCCGTTCGGTGCACTTCGATGACATTGAGCGGTGGGAATGCGCTGACGATCGGGGGAAGGTGACAGCACGCATTCACGTCTTCGAAAGCCGGTACTCGACCTTGTTGTTCGTCACACCGATCTGTTTGGCTTGGATGAGTCGATCCACGACGGCCTGAGCGACTTTCTCGGTCACCTCGTTGCCGAGAATATGCACGACATGGTGTTCGAGCGTTGTCCGTTTGGATGGCCGGTTCTTCGACTGCTCTCTCAGGAAACTGATCACCTTCGCAACATCATCCGCAGTCATCTTGCCGCGCTTGGTGGTCGCCTTCTTTGCAACCTTCTTCGCGGGGGAAGTAAGCTTCGCGACACGTGTTTCGGGGGAGGGCTGCGAATCGTCGTGTCGGTCAATCGGTCCACGGGAATTGGGCGCACGACCGCCTCCCGAAGGCGACTGAACGAGGTCGATCGACTCGGCTGCAGCCAGTGCCTCCACGATCGTCGCTGCCTTCGTGACATGGCAGCCCTGGCTCCGGGCGCATTCGAACAGGGTGTCGAAGCCGCTGTCTTTCGATACGACGACGTAGCGCGCGAGACGGTTCGCGGCTAAGTTCTCGCGATGCACCATCCCAAGGCAGAACGCGATGTGGAAATCCAGCGCGTTCTTGCCGGACTTCGTGCTCTGAGTGAAGCTCACGTGCTCGCCGAGCGGCTGCCATGCCTCGACCATGTCGGCATCGAACTTGTTCTGGTGCGGCCCTCGAAAGATCCAAAGCCTGAAATGGTCGCCGCGCAGCTGCCTCACTTCGTCGGCGGTCGGTTTCACGTTCTCGAAATCGACCAATAGATAAGTAATTGGCATGAGTGCCGCGTCATCCGAAATGTCGTAACGATCCGATCGTAGCTCACCTAAACCGAAATCGCATCGACCGGCCGACGGCAGGACGAGCTGTGCGCCGAGACTGGTAATCTGAGCAGTATGGGCCGCGGCCCAATTCTCGTAGTGGCGTTGATCCGCTCGGTGTTACGCCGAGCGGCGGCGGATTGGGATGGTTGCACGAGGCGCCGGGCTGCGGATGTATCGCTAACCAAAGTGCCGGGTACCTTGGCTGCTCCAAAAGAGCTCAATCGGCTCCTCAAAGAATTGAAAGAACACCAGCGCGAGGCGGTGATCTTCCACTCGGCAACGGACTGCGTCAGGCCAACGTGATCAAGCTGAAATTGCTACCGTCTCTGACGACATCGCCATGCGTGGACGTGCGCGTCGAAAACGAAGTGCGGGTTCTGACCGTTCGCGGGCGGGTCGCATAGGGTGCAGCCTCATCTCCCGAGGTAAACCGCTGTAACGGCCTCGCGCTCATGACCGAGCTCCTGGCTGATCGTGAGCCGCGCCTCCTGGTCCAGCGCCTTCTGCTCCGGCGTGAGGGATTTCAACGACGGCCCGCCGGCGGCCGGCGCGTTCCAGCCGGTGAGGTCACGGTAGCGCTGCTGCGCGTAGGCGTGCCGGTGGCCGTGCACACGATGGATGCTCGCCTGCCTGCACTGGTGTTCGAAGCGTCTGAGCTGGTCGACGTACCTGCTTTCGCGCGGGATGAGACTGCCGCGGCCGGCGAATGCCTTCGCCTCGTCGAGCAGGTGCCGCTGCACGTCGGTGCGGATCGGAATCTCGCGTGACCGTCCGCCCTTACACCAGCTCGGGCGCAGGGCGAGCCGGTCGCCACGGTCTGCCCAAGCCGGCTGGATCTTGATCGACTCCGCGCGACGCAGACCGAAGGCGGCCTGGAGCTTC